>NZ_RZQT01000074.1:0-30712 GCF_003998485.1 Mesorhizobium sp. M7A.F.Ca.CA.001.04.2.1 | reverse complement strand
CTTCAGGCCAGAGGCGCTTTCAACGCCGCCGCCGCCGGGCGACAGCAAAACCAACTCATAGCTGTCCGGGCGGCAGCGCTCCGCAATCTCGAAGACGGTTGTCGGCCCGGCCGCATCCAGAAGCTGGAAACCGGGGTGAACGACGACGGCAACGTGCCTGCGCATGGCAGTATTCGCCCGATTTATGTCATTTCGGACGAAACCTAACGCCGGTAGCCTCGTCGTCAAGCCATCTGGAGACCGCCAAAAGTCCTGGACGAAACGCTGCGCGCCATCGCTGCCCGCCATGGTGCCCGCACGGCAGACTTCGTCGCCATGCAACTCGGATATCCCCGGCCACGCGCATCGCCGTGACGTCGCGAGTCGACGGGCATCTGACCGGCTCGGGGGGACTTTTCACGGCAAGGGAGTGACTGATGAAAGCATTGATCGCCGGGGCCGGTATCGGCGGCCTCACCACTGCTCTGTTCCTGCATGAGGCAGGCATCGAGGTCGAACTTTTCGAGCGGGCCGACGACATCCGCGAACTTGGCGTCGGCATCAACATGCTGCCTCACGCTGTCAAGGCGCTGGCCGGGCTTGGGCTGATGCCGGCGCTCGACGCGGAGGGGGTGAGGACACGCGAGCTTGTCTACACCAACCGCTTCGGCCAGATCGTATGGCAGGAATTGCGGGGCATCGATGCCGGCTATGAGGTTCCGCAAATCAGCATTCATCGCGGCAGGCTGCTGGGGCTGATTCACCGGGCCGTGGTGAACAGGCTTGGCGGCGACGTCATCAGCACGGCAAGCCGTGTCGATGCCTTCGAACAGAACGAGGGCGAGGTCGTGGCGCATTTCCGCCGGCATGACGGCTCGCGTGGCGAGGCCCATGGCGACCTGCTCATAGGCGCCGACGGGATCCATTCCGCCGTCAGGGCCGTGCTCTATCCCGAAGAAGGGCCGCCGATCTGGAACGGCACGATGCTGTGGCGCGGCGCCACGCCGTGGCCGGTCTGGCGCGACGGGCGCACCATGGCGGTTGCCGGCGGCAATTTCGCCAAGTTCGTCTATTATCCGATCGAGCCGGATCGCGAAGAGACCAGGCTGACGAACTGGGCGGTAATGGCCAATACCGGCGATAGCGGCTCATCACCGCTGCGTCCCGGCGACTGGAGCCGCCCGGGCGTGATCGACGATGTGCTGCCCTTCGTGCGTGACCGGTTTCAGCTTGATTTTGTCGACCCCGCCTCGATCATCCAGGCAACGGATGGCTTCTACGAATATCCGAACTGCGACCGCGACCCGCTGCCACGATGGTCGTTCGGGCGGGTGACGCTGCTCGGCGATGCGGCGCATCCCATGTACCCGGTGGGGTCGAACGGAGCCAGCCAGGCAATACTCGACGCTGGTTGCCTTGCGATGCATCTGGCCGCAGGACCGACCGTCGAAGCCGCGCTAACACGGTATGACGGGGAGCGGCGGCCGGCCACATCGGCCATCGTGCTGGCCAATCGGCAAGGCGGGCCGGAAGCGGTCATAGACATGGTCGAGGCCCGGGCGCCGCATGGGTTTGATGACATCGACGCCGTCGCTTCGCGCGAAGAACGCAAGAGCGTGGTACGCGGCTATGCGTCCCTGGCCGGGTTTGCAAAACCGAGTTGATCGCGAGTGGCGCGTTTTGCAGCCTACAGGTTTGTCTCGGCGAAGATGCGTGAGGCCCAGTCGAGGAAGACGCGAAGGCGCGGCGAGAGCTGTCTGTTCTGCGGGTAGAGCGCCGACAGCGGCGTCGGCGATGGCGGATAATCAGCCAGCACCTCGACCAGCGTCCCATCGGCAAGATCCTTCTCGAAACGATAGCGCGGCGCCTGGATGAGGCCGAGGCCAAGCCGCGCCAGGTCGGCGGCGGTATCGGAATTGTTGGCGGTGACGCGGCCGGGCAGCCGCACCTCACGGATATTGCCGGCGACAGTGAATTCGAACGGAAGGGTCTCTCCGGTGCGCGACGAGACAAAGCCCACCGCCTGGTGACCGTCGAGCGCATCGGGGGAGGCGGGCGTGCCGTGGCGCTCGAGATAGGCGGGGCTGGCGCAGGTGATCTCGCGGATCATCGCGAGCCGCCGCATGATCATGCCGCTGTCGGGCGGCTCGCCGACGCGGATCACGCAGTCCACGCCTTCACGCACGAGATCGACCAGCCGGTCGCTCTGGCCGATCTGCAGGTCGATGCGGGGATAGCGGTCGAGAAACTCCGGCAGGCGCGGCAACAGGAATGTGCGGGTGAGCAGCGTGCTGGCGTCGATGCGCAGCAGGCCGAAAGGCTCGGCGTTGCGGAAGGCGGCCTCGGCATCCTCGATCTCGGCCAGGATCGACAGGCAGCGCCGATAGTAGGCTTCACCATCCTGGGTGGCGTTCACCTGCCGCGTCGTTCGTTCCAGCAGCCGCGCGCCGAGTTGCTCCTCCAGCCGCCGGATGGCTTCCGTCGCGGTTGAGCGCGGCAGGCCGAGATCGGCCGCGGCAGCGGTGAAGCTGCGCCGCTCCAGAACGCGAACAAAGAGCCGCATCGTGTCCAGCCGATCCATGCTCTTTGTTCGCAGTTCCCGAATAGTGATGTCAATGGGTGGATGATTATCCGGAATTCGGCTTGGCCTATATCCGTGTCACCAACAACGCGGAGAGACTTCGATGACAAATCAAACCAGAACCGCGATCGTGACCGGCGCCTCCAAAGGCATCGGCGCCGCCATCGCACAGCGGCTCGCCCGTGACGGCGTCGCCGTTGTCGTCAACTATGCACGGGGCCGCGCGGAGGCCGAAGAACTGGTCCGCGCGATCGAGACCGGCGGCGGCAGGGCGATCGCCGTGCAGGCCGATATCGCCAATCCGAACGGCATCGCCGTGCTGTTCGACGCCGGCGAGAAGGCGTTCGGCGGCATCGACATCCTCGTCAACAATGCCGGCATCATGAAGATTTCGCCGATCGCGCAGACCGACGATGCTTCGTTCGACACCCAGATCGCGATCAATCTCGGCGGCGTGTTTCGCGGCATGCGGGAAGGTGCGCGCCGGCTTCGCGACGGCGGCCGCATGATCAATTTTTCCAGCAGCGTCGTCGGTCTCTACCAGTCGGGCTACGGCGTTTACGCCGCCACAAAGGCGGGTGTCGAGGCGATGACCCACATCCTGGCCAAGGAGCTTGGCGCGCGCCGTGTCACCGTCAACGCGGTGGCGCCCGGACCGATCGAGACCGCGCTGTTCACGGACGGCAAGAGCGAGGCGCAGATCGAGGCCATCGGCAAGATGATCCCGCTCGGCCGGCTCGGCCAGCCCGACGACATTGCCGGGCTGGTCTCGTTCCTGGCCGGTCCGGACAGCTTCTGGGTCAACGGGCAAATCATCCGCGCCAATGGCGGCGTGGTCTGAGGCGGCAACCAGGCCGGCTTGGCTCTCCTGACTGCCTGACTTCCACACTCGAAAAGCTAAGGAAACATCATGCCATTCGCCAACATCAAGCTACCGCAAGCGGCCCTCTCCAAAGCGCAGAAGGAAGACCTCATCCATCGGACGACCGCGATGTTCGTCGACTTTTTCGGTGAGGGCGTACGCCCCTACACGATGGTGCTGGTCGAGGAGGTCGCCGACGGAGGCTATGGCCGGGCCGACGAAGTGTTCGTCGTGCCGGAAGTTTTTCGCGCGAAGGAGTAGTGCAGGGCTAGACCTCGAAGAGGTGCCTTTCACAAATTGAACCCTTGCCGCATCAGCCATCCTTCGTCGCACCGACCCAGTCGGCGGCCACTTCGGCACACAGCCAGTCGCGGAACGCCTTGATCTTTTTCTGGCGCAGCGCGCCGTCACGGTAGACGACGTAGTAGCGCGAGGCGGATTTCAGCGCGAGATCGAAGGGACGAACCAGCCACCCCGCAGCGAGGTCGGCCGAGACCAGCGCGCTTCGGCCGAGCAACACGCCTTCGCCATGCACCGCGGCTTCGACGGCGAAGGTGGCGGAATCGAAGCGCACGCCGCGCTTGGGATCGACATCGCCAACGCCTGCGTGTTGCAGCCATGTCGCCCAGTCGATGCGAAAGGCGTCATGGATCAGCTTGTGATGCCGGAGATCCCCGGGCTGGCGCAGCGGATGTTCGCCTTGCAGCAGTTCCGGGCTGCAGACCGGGAAGACCTCTTCGTCGGCGAGAAATTCCGCGGTCACGCCGGCATAGCCGCCCTTGCCGTAGCGGATGGCGATATCGATGCCGTCGCTGACGAAATCGGAAAGCACGCCCGAGGTCGACAGCCGCACGTCGATGTCGGCGTTGGCGCGGTGGAAGCGATGCAGCCTCGGCACCAGCCAGCGGCCGGCAAAACCGTCCGATGTGCTGACATTCAGGATGCCTGCCGTGCGGTCGGGCGTGGCGGCGATGGTGGCGGCGGCGATCTGGTCCAGCGCCGTCCTGACTTCCGATGCGTAGGCCGCGCCGACTGACGTCAGGCGCACGGACCTCGTTCCCCGATCGAAAAGTTGGATGCCCAGTCTGTCCTCGATGTTGCGGATGGCGCGGCTGACCGCGCCATGGGTTACGTTGAGCTCACCCGCCGCCTTGGAGAAGCTCAGATGCCTGGCGGCAGCCTCGAAGGCGGGCAGGGCAGTGAGGGGCGGCAGTCTGCGCGGCATGGTCCACCTGTGAGTGTTGCTCACAAATCATGCACAAAGAGTCGTTTGTCGTCCAGCCCGGAAATGTCCAATATATAGGGGTAGCAGCGGATATTGATCGGCTTTCCCATCTCGCCGCTGCGCTGAACGACCAGAAACAGTGTGAGCAATCGTCATGCTTGTCCCCTTGCGGACGGCGTCGGCACGCTTGCGCCTACTGAACCACAGGAGACGAACCATGAAACCGATTCTCGAATCCATCAGCGCCGCGACGAGCGGTCTTGCACTCAGAGCCTCTGCAGTCGTCGAGCGCCGCCGCATGCTGCGCCAAGTTTCACGCTCCTCGAACCATCGCTTGCACGACATCGGATTCGAGCGCGACTGGGACGGCTCCATCCTGCCCAACGGGAGGTCGATATGACCAGCACCCTGATCATCGGCGCGACGGGGCTGCTGGGCAGCGAGATGGCGAAGGCCAGCGCCCGCAATGGCGATCGCCTGCACGTTCTGGTTCGTGCGGCAACAGCCGGCGATGAAGAGCGGCTGCGTTCGCTGAAGGAGCTCGGCGCCGAAATCCACGTCGGCGATCTCGACGACTATGACAGCCTTGTCCGCGCCGCCGGTGCGGTGGACCGCGTCATCAGCTCGGTGCATGTGCATTCGGCCAGCGAGATGACGCTGGTGCGGGCGCTGAGGGATGCCGGCGTTTCCCGCTATGTGCCTTCCGCCGGCTTCGGCCTCGACTTCGCCGCCGCCGCCCCGGGCTCGATCCCGCCGCTCGATCTCAAGCGAGGCGTGTTCGACGCGATCAGGCAAGCCGATCTGCCCTACACGGTGATCTACACCAACGGCTTCTTTTCGACCTGGGTGGCGACGCTGGGCGATCTGATGCGCTTCGGCTCGTCGCCCTTGCCGCCCGATGAGGTGACGCTTTATGGCGGTGGCGATGTGCCGGCGACGTTTGTCAGCGAGAAGGACATCGCCGCCGTCACCTTGCGCGCGTTGAACGATCCCAAGGCCAACCGCAGCGAGATCCGCATCGCCCGAAACAAGATCACCCAGAACGAAATGATCGATCTGTGGCGCCGGGTGAGCGGCCGCTCGCCGCGCATCGTGCCTCAGAGTGCGGCGGAGCTTGAGGCGATGATCGCGTCAGCCCCCTGGCTTGGACTGCTGCGGGCATTCTGGATACGCGGCGAGACCGCGCTCGAGACGGCCACGCCGGAAGCCGGGGTGCTGTATCCGGAGCTGGCTTTCGAGACCATCGAGAGCGCCTTTGTTGCGATGGCGGACGCCGCTGGGCGGTAGGAACAGGAGCGCGGCGCTGAAGCTGACGTCGTCGGCGCGGCCGATGAATCCGGCTCGCGGCGTGAGCCGCCCGAGAAGGGCTGGTCTCACCCGTGCGGGCCTGTATCATGGTCATGTGAATTCCTGGGAGGAGGCTTGTGCATGCGGCTGAATCGGAATCTCTGTCAGTGGAGGGTTTGGGTCTTCATCGCCGCAATGGCGCTTTGGCCGCACGCGGCGCCGGCCGATAGCCTCACGCCCGAGCGCATCACTGCTGCCCTGTCGAAGCTCGAAGCGCTTGCCGAAGCCGCCGTCGCAGACGGTGCCGTACCCGGGCTCGCCATCGGCGTCGTGCGCGATGACGAGGTGATCTTCCTCAAGGGTTTTGGGCATCGCGAGGTCGGCAAGCCTGAGACCGTCGACGCCGACACGGTGTTCCAGATCGCCTCCCTTTCCAAGCCGGTTTCCGCCACCGTCGTAGCGGCGTTGGTTAGCGACAGGATCGTGTCCTGGGATTCGAAGATCGCCGATCTCGATCCGGCCTTCAGGTTGGCCGATCCTTATCCGGCAAGCCAGCTCACCGTCCGTGACCTGTTTTCGCATCGCAGCGGGCTTCCAGGCACCGCCGGAGACGACCTCGAGGACATTGGCTACGACCGCGTCGAGATCCTGCATCGCCTGCGGTTCGTGCCGCCATCGTCGAGCTTTCGGGCCGGGTATTCTTACAGCAATTTCGGATTGACAGAGGGTGCCGTGGCAGCCGCGACACCGACGGGAAAGCCCTGGGAGCAGGTCGCCGAGGAGAAGCTCTACCGTCCGCTGGGCATGGCCTCCACGAGTTCCCGCCATTCGGACTTCGTCAAGCGAACCAACCGCGCCGCGCTTCACGTCAAGGTCGATGGCGCCTGGGCAGCGAGGATAGAGCGCGATCCGGATGCGCAGGCGCCCGCCGGCGGCGTCAGCTCTACGGCACGTGACCTCTCGCAATGGGTGCGCCTCATCCTCCACAACGGCGTTTATGCCGGCAAGACACTGATTGCCGCCGATGCGCTAAGCCAGACGCATGTTCCGCTGATAGCGCGCGGCAACAACCCCGTCTCAGGCGGCGCATCGTTCTACGGCCTCGGCTGGAATGTCGAATTCGGCCGACACGGCCTGAGCTGGGGCCACGCCGGCGCTTTCAGCGTCGGCGCGCGTACCCTGGTGACAGTCTTCCCAAAGGAGAAGCTGGGCATAGTCATCGTCGCCAACGCCTTTCCGACTGGCCTGCCGGAGGGATTGTCCGACAGCTTCGCCGATCTCGTCTTCGACGGTAAGGTCGAGAAGGACTGGGTCAAGGCGTGGAATGATATCTATGCGGGCCTGTTCGGTCCGGCGGTCGCGGCGGCCAAGGCCGCCTACGCCGCGCCGCCGTCTCCGTCACGGCGAGCCGGGCCGGGCAGTGTCTATGCTGGCCGGTACGCCAACGACTTCATCGGCGACGCGATTGTGTCGAAAGCGGGAGACGACCTTGTACTCAAGGTGGGCCCGGCCGCCGGCCGGTCCTATTCATTGAGGCATTTCGACGGTGATCTTTTCCTGACCTTCCCCGACGCGGAGACGCCGGACAGCCCCTCGGGTGTAAGTTTCGTGGTCGGCGCTGACGGCAAGGCGTCGGCCATGACTGTAGGTTTTCTCGACGACAATCATCTCGGCACGCTGCAACGTGTGGGGGACTGACTTCCAAACCGACCGGTCCCGCCGGGAGTCAGGATGCCGGGCCGTATCGGAGCAGTTTGAAGCAATCGCCGTTGCCCGATTTCGTCTGTGCCAGCGAGGGCTTCGATCTGTCGATCCATTCCTGATGTGACCTCGCGTCGGCTTCGATCGCCTCGACCGGTGCAAGACTGACAAAGCTGCGTCCGTGGCTTAGAAGCCAGCACGCACGGCCGAGAAATCGCCTGCTGCGCTGGCGCAAGAGGTCGGCATCGTAGAAGATGTCGAGCACCTCGTGCTTGATCTTGCGCTCGGTTTCATGATTGGCGATCGCAACCTCGATCGGCTCGCCGCCGATCGCATCCTGCAGGTCCTTGTAGTCGAGGGTGAGTTGGGTGATGGCATATTTGATCTCGCTCTCGTCGCGCACGATGTCGAACCATAGCGTCGGATCGAGCTCGTTGACGACGAACGACGACTCGAAATCGCGCGACAGGTTGAGGATGTCGAAGTCCCGGATGTCGACGTCGCGCTCAACCAGCAGGATTTCGCGGATCTGCTTGCCAAGCTCCGCTCCCTGCGCGCCGATGGCGGCGTTGGTTCCACCAAGTTCGGGACTAACGTAGGCCCCGCCGTCATCCAGCAGCGCGTCGAATTCGCCAAGTGACTCGACGAGGGGAGCGCCGCGAGCGATGCGCGCCGCCAGCTTGGCCAGAACCTGCTGGAGATCCGTTTCGCGTCTGCGCTGGTCTTGGTAATTCTGCTGGAAAAAGAAGATGAACAGCGACACGCCGATGCCGATCAGGATCACGCCCAACTGCGAGAAGATGTTACGGTAGTATTCCAGCAGCTTTTCGCGATGACGCACGTCGTCGCGCACACTGTGGGCGACGCGCAGATTGACGATCAGCGACAGGATGAGCAGCCCAGTACCGACGAGGATGAGGCCGCCGATGAGCAGGTAACCATGGCCTGTGCTGAAATCCATTCGTTTTCCCTGAAGCCCAGACTGCGCAGAATAGTGCCATTTTGGCTAAATACCTACGGATTTGCAGGCGGTGGATTTGATGGCGGCGACCACCCCAGAAGGTTGACCCGCCTGGCCATCCGGCCGATAGCTCCGCCAGAAACTGCCCCGAGAACCCTGATGACTTCAGACACGAACCTCCACGATGCACGCTCCGCCGATCCTGACACCGCCTGGCAGGCGGACGTCCGCGCCGGGGTGCGCCACGTCCGCGACCTTGACCGCCTCCCGCTGTCGTCAGCCGAGCGCGCAGCCGCCCAGGCCGCGGCGGCGAACCACAAGGTGCGCGCGCCCAAAGCCTATCTCGACCTGATCGACTGGAACGACCCGGCTGATCCGATCCGGGCGCAGGTCATCCCCTCTCCGCAAGAACTGGAGGAGGTGGAAGGCGAACTCGACGATCCGATCGCCGACCATGACTTCAGCCCGGTGCCGCGCTTGACGCATCGCCATGCCGACCGGGTGCTGTTGTTCCCGACCTATCAATGCGCGGTCTATTGCCGGTTCTGCTTCCGCAAGGAATCTCTGACCTCGATCGGCAGGGGCTATACGCGCGAGGCGCTGGAGCCGGCGCTGGCCTATATCGCCAAGCATCCCGAAATCCGCGAGGTGATCCTGACCGGCGGCGATCCGCTGTCGCTGCCCGACAAGGCGCTGGCCGAAATCCGCGCGCGCATCGAAGCGATCGCGCATGTGCGGCTGCTGCGCCTCCACACGCGCGTTCCGGTGGCGCTGCCGTCGCGCATCACGCCGGGGCTGGTTGCGGCCCTGCAGGGCCGGCTGATGGTCACCATCGTCACCCATTTCAACCACGCGCGGGAAATCACTCACGCCACGGAAACCGCCTGCCGCACGCTGCGGCAAGCCGGCTTCGTGCTCCTCAACCAGAGCGTTCTGCTCAAAGGCGTCAACGACAGCGTCGAGGCGCTGGAGGAGCTCTGCCGCGAGCTGATGTATCGCCTCGGCGTCAAACCCTATTACCTGCACCATGGCGACCTCGCGCGCGGCATGGCGCACCGGCGCACGACGATTGCGCAGGGCCAGGCGCTGACCGAAGCGCTGCGGGCGCGGCTGTCGGGCATCTGCAACCCCGTCTATGTGCTCGACCTGCCGGAAGGCGGCGGCAAGGTGCCGATCGGGCCTTGCCATGTCGAGGGACGGGAGGGCGAGAACTGGCGGCTGCGCGGGCTGGATGGCGAGGTGAGGGCGTATACGGAGATCGTTGGCGAATAGGACTGCGCGCTAACCCCTGTCTTTCTCGACAAACGCCAGCACCACCACGCGCGGGGCAACGCAGTAGGCGAGCCTGGCCTTGCGGCCTGTCTTCGTCGTCGCGTGGCCTGCGTTCAGGTCGACGGTGATGTCCTCATAGCCCAGCACCTCGCGATCGAGCGGATAGACGGCCTTGTAGACGGCTTCCTTGGCGGCAAAAAGGATGCGGCCGGCAAGATGCCGGTCGGCTGCGTCGGTGCGGTCCGCGGGTGTTGTCACGAGCGCCAAAATATCATCCGGGAGAGGCTGCGCAGGCTCGACGTCGATGCCGAGCGAGGCGATATCGCCAACCGGTGCAACCGCCGCTACTGCCATGTCGTCGTCGTGCGCGAGCGAACCCATTATTCCCTCGGGCCAGACAGGCGCGCCGGACGGCGTGCGCAGGATGGCGGCGTCGCCGACGCCAAGCTCCGCCAGCAGTCCGTGCGCGATCCACCGGGCCGCGCCGCTGGCGCGCCGCATGCCAGGCTGGCGCGCGGGGATGGAATGCGCTTCCCCAGGCAGCAGATGGGCTTCATCGCCTTCGCGGATCCGGCGGCATCCGATCCGGACACCGCTCGGCGCGATCGCGGCCATAGCCTCCAGCAGGGTCGTTTCCTCCGATGAATTCGCAGCGGGCGGCGTCAACGATCGACCATCGGCAGGACGGCGATCATTTCTCCGTCCTCGTCGATGCCTTGCTCCACGAAGCCGGCTGCGCGATAGAGGTGGCGTGCGGCCTCGTTCTCGGGCTCGTAGCAGATCGAAACCTCCCTGATATGGTCGAGATTACCGATCTCGTCGAGCAAGGCGCGCAATGCGGCCTTGCCATAGCCTTTGCCCTGGTGGGCGCGGTCGATCATGAAGCGGTAGACCAGCGCCTCGTTGTCCGACGCATCGTACATCAGGAAACCGACGACACGGGTCCCAGCCATGATGGCGCGCGGCCGCGCGTCTTCGTCGGTTTCGGCTTCTTCGAGGGACTCCGAATTGCTGGCGACGAAATCCCTCTGCTCCGGAGCCAGTTCCAGGGCCGCGACCAGGGCGCGGTTGGCCCTGGTCACGGCAACGAGACGGATGTCCTCGGTGTTCAAGCCGATGCCTTGGCCGAGGACTCGGTGATCGGTTCGACGAAGCGATGCAGCTTGGCCGGGTTGCCGCGCCATATGGAGTTGGGCTCCAGCTCTTCGCCCTTCATGACGAAGGAGTCGACATCGACCACCGAGCCTTCGCCCATGACGACGCCGTAATGGACAAACGCGGAGGGTCCGAGCGTGCAGCCCTTGCCGATGCGGATGAAGTCGGACTTGAAGGCGCCTTCCTCCAGCGAATGGGCCTGGATGACGCAGCCCTCGTTGAGGGTGGCGTCGTCGCCGATCTCCACCAGCGAGCGTTCGGTCAGATTGCTGCCGCCGTCATAGACACGGCTGCCGATCTTGACGCCCAGCATGCGCAGGATCATCGGCCGGAACGGCGTGCCGGCGAACAGCCGCACGATCGGCGAATCCGCCAGCTTCCAGTGGCGTTCATGACGCCAGAACGCCACGTCATAGATCGTCGTCATCTGCGGCTTCAGCCTGCCGAAAGCAAGACTTGCCCGTTCCACGAAGATGTAGAACGGAATGGTGATCGCCGAGGTCAGGAGCACGGCGACGAACAGTGCGACTTCAGCCCATTCGGTGTAGTAGTTCAGCGCCCGGTCCCAGATCGCCAGCGTGGCGAACAGCATGACCCATTGCGTTGCCACGAACAGCAGGATCGTCACCAGATTGTGGCGGTTCTTCAACGGGATGCGCCGGCGCCGGTCGTCCTCGTCGATGCCGGCGATGAGTTCCTTGTCGCGGTTCACCATGCGCGGGATTTCAAAGGCAGGCGAACCCAAGAGCCCGACATTCTCGCGCAGCGGCCCGTCGATGGGGACCATCACCTTGGTGCCGAGCAGGACGTTGTCGCCGGTGCGGCCGTCCGGCGGATAGTAGATGTTGTTGCCGAGATAGTTGCGCTCGCCGATTCTCGTCGGCTCGAGCCTGAAGGCGGCGGCGGATTTGTGCATGTTGATCATGAACAGCCCGTCCGACACCATGGTCTCGGTGCCGATCTCGCACAGAAGCGGGTTTTCGTGCTGCTGGTTGGAGCCGAAATTGGAGCCGGTCTGCACCACCTTGTTGAGGTTCCAGCCGATCGCTCGCATGTAGTGCACGATGGCCGAGCTGTCGCCGGCCAGCAGCCCGAGCACGCGGGAATTGCTGGAGAATTCAGCGACGGTCTGCAGCCAGTAGCGGAAGCCGTACAGCGTGTAGGTGCGGCCGGGCTTCAACAGCAGGCTGACCAGGCGCGGCACCAGCGTCGCCGCCAGGAAGGATGCGGCCATGTAGCCGAACAGCGTGACCGTGGTGCCGATCGCGACGACGCCGATGGTTTCCTGGTAGTCGTCGCCGACATTTTCCCAATAGCTGTGGAATAGCAGCGGCAAGGGGGTGACGATGGCAAACAGGCCGATCAGTTGAACCGCTTCGAACAGGAAGCGCCGGATGTTGGACGGATCGACATTGCGCACCTTGCAATAGTCGGCCGTGGTCGGCACGGCCGGCGAGCCATGCCAGCGTTCGCCGTCGGGGATGCTTTGGCCGCGGTGCAGCGAGGACGAATGGCCGAGCTGGGCGCCGTCGCCGATCCTGGTGTCGATGTCGAGCGTCGAGCCGACGCCGACAAAGGCGTCGCGGCCAATGGTCAGCGGCCCGGTGTGGATGTAGCCGGACTGCGCCCGGAAGCCGAGGATCATCGATTCCTTGCGCAGGATGGTGTTGGCGCCGATCGAGATGAGATCCGTGCAGACGGGCACGGATTTCGATTCGATGACGGCGTTCTTGCCGAGCCTGGTGCCGAGAAGCTGCAGGTAGATGCTGTAGAGCGGGCTGCCGCGGAACAGCACGACGGGCGCGGTGCGGATCAACGTCTTGACCACCCAGAAGCGGAAGTAACGCACGCCCCAGATGGGAAACGCCTCCGCCTTCCAGCGGCCGACCAGCACCCATTTGGCGAGGACGGCAAAGCCCGACATGCCGAAGAACACGGCGGCCGAAAGCGCCACGCACCTGATGTAGAGCTGCAGCGGATCGTCGAGCGCGTCGTACATCCAGTTGAGGCCGCCATTGATCGCCCACAGGGCGCCATAGCTGTAGAGCCCGTAGAACATCAGCTGTGCGGCGCCGCAGGTCCAATAGGCAAGATTGGAGGCCCGCCGCGTGAGGACGGGCTCGTTGGTGGCCGTCGTCATCTCGTCCGCTACGCCCAGATGCAGCGCCAGCCGCGCCACGGTCGGGTGGAGGTAGATGTCGCGCATGGACGCCGTCGCCCATTCCTTCCTGGTGCGCACACGGGCGCAGAAATGCGCCATCAGCAGCGAGTTGGCGCCGAGATCGTCGAAGAAATTGTCCTCGACGGACACTTCGTCGAATTTCAGCACTGCGGCCAGCGCGTCGGCCAGGAAACGCTCGTCGTCATTGGCGGGCGCGACCATGGCGCGATCGCCCGAAAGCCGCACGCTTGTCGGCTTCGGCAGCTGGCGCAAATCCACCTTGTTGGAAACCGTCATCGGGATCGCCGGCAGCTCCTCGAGATAGGAGGGCACCATGTAGTCCGGCAGCCGCCGCTTCATCATCCTGGCGAGGTCCGCGCGCGAGATCGCCGTCTGGCCGGCCTTGGCTGCGAAATAGGCGACGAGTTCGACGCGGCCGGGCTCGATCTCCCAGGTGGTGACGGCGGCTTGCGCGATCTCGGGCTGGTCGAGCAGCACCGCCTCGATCTCGCCGAGCTCGATGCGGTAGCCGCGGATCTTCACCTGGGTGTCGATGCGGCCGTTATACTCGATCTCGCCTTGGTCGTTGATGCGGCCAAGGTCGCCGGTGCGGTAGATGCGCTTCGACGGGTTGTTCGGCAGGCCGACGAAATCGGCGATGAATTTCTGTTCGGTCAGGTCGGGCCGGTTGAGATAGCCGACCGCGAGCCCGATGCCGGCGATGCCGATCTCGCCCAGTTCGCCCGGCTCGGCAAGCTGCGGCAGCGAAGCGTCGAGGATGACGATCGAGTAGGTCGGCAGCGGCGCGCCGATGGTGACGGGACTGTCCGGCGTCAGCGCGCCCATGGTGGCGGTGACGGTCGCCTCGGTCGGGCCATAGGTGTTCAGGATCTGCCGCCCCGGCTTCGACCAGCGCACCACCAGATTGTGCGGACAGGCCTCGCCGCCGACCAGCAGCGTGCGCAGGCTGGGCACATCCGATGTCATCGACGACAGCAGCGTCGGGCTGCAGGCGATGCAGGTGATGTCATGGAGCCGCAGGAAATCGGCGAGTTCCTCGCCCACCAGCGGCATCTGGCCGGGTGCCGGCACCACGGTTGCGCCGGCGACGAACGGCACCCAGATCTCTTCGGAGGAAAAGTCGAAGGCGATGGTCATGCCCTGGTAGACGCGGTCGCCCGGCCGGTAGCCGTAGGAGGCGGCGGCGACGCGGATGAAATTGACGAAACTCTGGTGCTTGATGACGACGCCCTTGGGCTTGCCGGTGGTGCCCGACGTGTAGAGGATGTAGCAGGTGTCGTCCGCTGAAGCGGCCTTCGCATGCGGCTGCAGCGGCGCGTCGGACTGTCTGGAGATTTCGGCAGCAGTGCTGTCGATCAGCAGATGCGGGACCGGCAGTTGACCGGCGCGCGACGCATAGGCGGCGATGGTGACGATCAGGCTGACGCCGGCATCTTCGATGATGAGCGCCATCCGCTCCTCGGGGAATGCGGTCGCCAGCGGCACGAAGGCAGCGCCCGCCTTCATCACGGCGAGCAGCGCGACATAGGTCTCCGCCGAGCGGTCGAGGATGAGCCCGATGCGGTCGCCCGGCCGCACGCCGCGCTTGACCAGCAAGCGGGCGAACTGGTTGGCCCGCCTGTCCAGCTCACGATAGGTCCAGACACGCCCATCGGAGATCACCGCCGGCAGCGCTGCGAACATTTCGGCGAGCTGTTCGAAGACCGTGTCGAGCCGCTCGCCGGGCAGGCCATGGCGGGCAAAGTCCGCGCCCGTCAGGATTTGCCCGCGCCTGGCTGTCGCGGGAGCCGTTTTTACCAGCGCAGCGACACCCGCCGGGCCGCTTTCCAGCCCCGATCGTTCCGCGTCCAGTTCGGCGATATCGACACCGTGATCCATTTCCATACTTTCCCGTCCAGGCCGGGCGTTGCCCGGCACGGCCATTTTTCCCAGTTGTTGTGGGACGCTTATGCCATCCGATCTTTTCGGCAGTTTTTCCGAACTGTTGAATATTGTTTCTGAACTGTGTCTGGGCGGGGTTTCGAGCCTCCCTTGGCGGCTGCGCCCGGCGGCAACGCCGGCGCGCGCGCCAGCGTTTTTCTGGAACCAGCCTTGAGGCCCCGCATTCTATGAGCAGGGACTGAAGGAGCGTGTCGTGAAAGCGGTTTTGGGACTGGTCTGCGGCTTCGTGCTGACCCTTGCGGTCTTCGGCAGCGGACTGGGCTTCGCCGCCTGGCTGCTTGCCGCAAAGCCGCCGCGCCAGGCAACGGCCACCGTCAGCGTGGCGGAGCTGTGGACCAAGAAGGCGCGGCCGGTGAACAAAGCCGGGCAGGGCCTCGAACGCCTGCCGGCCGCCCAGCCGGCGCCGCCCGACATCCCCGCCAAACCGCAGGAAACACCGCCCGACCCGACGGTCACCGGCGCCATCGCGCCCAAGGCAGCCGACCTGCCGCGTCCGCATCTCGCCTGGTGCGCCAGCCGCTATCGCTCCTACCATCCGGACGACAACAGCTATCTTTCCTACAGCGGGCAGCTGCGCCCCTGCATCTCGCCCTATCTCGAAGCCGCCGGTCAGGCCGGCCAGCCGGCCGCCGGCGATGGCGTGGAAAACGGCGCTGGCCTTGGCGTCTACCTTGCCGACGATGACGGCGAAGCGCTTTCGGCCGACCATGTCGATTCCTGCTTCAACCGCTACCGCTCCTACCGCCCGGAAGACAACAGCTACCAGCCATACTCCGGTGGCCCGAGACGGCAATGCCAGTAGCCCCCGCGCACCGCCGGCATGGCGATCCGATCGCGCGGATTTTCCGGAGCGTCCGCATTGGCGCGGCGTTCAACCCTGACCCCAAGGAGGACTGACCATGAGCGACGACCGGGACGACAGAATTCGTGAGCGCGCCTACCAGATCTGGGAACGGGAAGGCCGCATGCAGGGCGACCCCGAGCGGCACTGGCACCAGGCCGAGGCCGAGATCGACCGCGAGGGAGCCCTGCCGCTGACGGCGGACGATGCGCAAACCGGCGAGATCGCCAGCTCCGACGTGCTGGAGGTCGAGGCGCTGGCGGTGCGCACCGGCATCTCCGGCGACGAGGCACAGGAACTGCTCGACCGCCTGGGCAACGACCGCGCCGCGGTCGAGCAAGCCGCGCGCAGCCTCAAGGCCAAAGGGCGTCGAAACCCCGATGAGGGACTGGCGAAATAATCGGAGGACGAAAAATGCCGGCCAGGCTGCGACGGCTGATCGGCACGAAAAGCCCGCGCCTCTGGCGGAGGACGCGGGCCGATCGGAGGGCCGATCTTCGGCAGGCGATGGAGGGCACCACCTGCCGCATCCACTAACAATTAGCTTTGGCTAATGTTCCGTCAAGTTGGATCTGAATTTACTGCGTTGGAATGTCGGCTGCCACCGCAATTGCGCCGCTAACTTCGTGGCCGGGATGCATGTGTCCGGACAGGGAGCTTGTGTCGATGGGATAGGAATTTTTTCTTGACGGGTGAGGGCAGCTATGCTACATTTTTGCCTATGGTGCTGAGTTGCGCCAGTGACCCGTCGCCCAGGCGGGTTTTTGCGTTTTGGCCGGCGCTCGCCGAATTTCGACGTTGCCAGAAAGCGCCGACGCCAAAGCTGCCAATCTCCCCACTTGTGGGGGAGATGGCCGGCAGGCCAGAGGGGGGCGCCGCAGAGTGCCGCCTTCGAACGGGTGGATCATTTGGATCGGAACGGCGTTGATCCCTGACACAACCGGGGAATGAGCATGGCGACAAGGCGCAGGCGCTGGTCGGCAGGCCGGGCCGCCCGGCAAGCGGAAACCTTGATCAGGGCCAATCCTAGCCAGGGAGAGCGAGATGATCCGAAAACTCAAGGACGGCAAATACCGGCTGTATTCGCGCAAGAAGGACGACAAGACCGGCAAGCGGCGCAACCTCGGAACGTTCGATACGCGCGAGGCGGCGGAGAAGCACGAGAAGGAGGTGCAGTATTTCAAGCGGCATTGAGAGGCGGCCTTTGGCTGTCGCGATGGTGACTCACCAAACGCCAATGCGGCCGGCGCTGAATACAGCCGTCACCCGCAAGATGTCTACGCCACGCGTGGTTGAGCTGGCCTGGGTTTGACCACGGTGGCGAGTACGATGCCGGCGACGATGAAGGCCGCACCGACCAGATCGTAGTCATGCAAGCCCTCGCCGAGCAGCAGATAGGCGAGCATGGCCACGAACACAGTCTGCAGGTAGAGCAGCATGCTTGCCCGGCTTGCGCCGAGCGTTTCCACGCTTTTGTTGTAGAGATAGTACATCAAGGCGCCGCCGGGGCCTGCCAGATAGGCGAGCGCGAGAATGCTGTGGACGTTCATGGCGGAGCGTTCGTCGTTCAACAATTCCCACAAATGGAAAGGCAAGGCGACCAGCGCACCGGCGCCGAGCAGCAGCACGACCATCGGCAGGAGTTCGATGCCGAATTTGGCACGGCGCAAAAGCACGGTGTAGAGGCCCCAGCAGAACGCGCTGCCGACGATCCACAGCTCGCCTGCGTTGACCTTGAGTTGCAGCAGCGCCGTCAGGTTGCCGTGGGCAACAATGAAAATCATCCCGGCAAGCGCAACCAGGGCGCCAAACGACTTCCACAGCCCGAGCGGCTCGCCAAGCACGAAACGGGCGAGCACCATCGTCATGACAGGCGACAGCGCCATGATGATGCCGGCCGTGGTGGCGTCGGTGTCATTGAGACCGTGGTAGATCATACCTTGGCACAGCGTCAGGCCGATTGCCCCCACGGCGACGACCTCCACGGCGCGCGTTCGCAAAAGCCCGATCATCGCCTCGTGATGACGGTGCACGATCGGCAGCAGGATGGCGCAAGCCAGCGTCAGCCGCCAGAAGCAGAGCCCCCAGGGCGGCATTTCAGGCGCCACCCATTTGGCCGCGATATAGACACCGGCCGAAAGTAGCCAGCACAGGACGGCGGCCGGATAGCCGGCCAGGGAGGATATGGGGCGCACGGGTTGCGCGGCTTGATGCGCTATCGGCATTGCCTGCATGTCATGCCCCCTTCGATGACCTCGGCCAGACGGGGATAACATAACCTGTGTCGTTGGGGCGTGCATCCGTTTTGAAAGGGTGGGGAGGAAGCTGGGCTCGGGCGCGCCAGAACTCAAGGGCAAGGGGAAATCCTGATCAGCCAGGGAGAGCGAGATGATCCGGAAACTGAGAAGCGGAAAATACCGGCTTTATTCGCGCAAGAACGACGAAAAGACGGCAAATGGCGGAATTTGGGGACGTTTGAGACGCTTGGGGCGGCCGAGAAGCATGGGCGGGAGGTGCAGTATTCTAAACGGCATTGAGGGAGGAGAGACAAGGCTCTGTGTAGACAAGCCGATACTCCTTGGCTACTGACTTTGCCTTTCTGGCTGGCATTCGCCTTCCGCAAACGGTGTCTTGAAAACTAACCCTCTTGACTTTAAGCTAAAACTTATTCTTGCGATCAGGCCGATGCCTGGAGCCTTAATCGACGACGAGGATTATTTTGGCGGCAGATTCGGTACTGTTCGAGCCGCTTGATGGAACCGTGTCGTTCACCGATTGGCTTGAGGGCCGTCGACCGGCTCACCTATCAACAAACTCCGGCACAGATGAAGTTGCATTTCAAGGCTGGAGCAACTTTAAGGAGGCTTTCGCTCCTGAGCTTATTGGGCAAGCTGTTGAGGAGACGAGGGACGCGCTCGGTCGCCCCGTATCCTCCTGCGTAGATCCGTTTGGCGGTTCAGGAACAACGGCACTGGCATGTCAGTTTCTCGGCCTCAAGCCTCTCACGATCGAAGTCAATCCATATCTCGCAGACCTGATCGAGGCCAAGCTGACAACATACGACGTTGATCAGCTGATCCTCGATTTTAAGGCGGTTGTTGAGGCCGATATTTGCTTAGACTATGACGTTCCATTTATCGGCGCGCCGCTTACATTTGTAGAGCCGGGAGTGGATGGTCGCTACGTCTTCCCTAGGGCTGTTGCTTGTCGCTTAGCATCACTTCGGGATCGAATTTCTAGAATTGAGAGGGAGTCAAGTCGTCGACTTATGCGAGTATTGCTCGGAGCGATCGCATTGCCCGTGAGCAATGTTGTGGTGAGCGGCAAAGGACGCAGATATCGCAGTGGATGGGCTGGGCGAATGTCAAGCCAAGAGCGCGTGGAGCAGCTTTTCGTTGATGCAATGGTGCGCGCTATTTATGAAATACGACGATATGAGAAGCGTAAAGGTCGTGACTATGAACTATTTCGGGGCGACTCTAGGGAGCTTACGCCTGATAGCGGGGAGTACGACTTGGCTGTATTCTCGCCGCCGTACCCAAATTCGTTTGATTATACAGATGTATACAATGTCGAATTATGGGTATGTGGCTATCTTAAAAATAGCTTAGACAACAAGAATCTTCGCATGTCCACCTTGCGGAGCCACGTTCAAATTTCTCGACCGTTTGACACTCCTGATCTTGGCTCGCAAACGCTATCTGCTATTACCGGCCAGTTGAAAGGCGTGCGAGCTGACCTTTGGAATCGGCATATACCTGATATGGTCTCCGCTTACTTTTCTGATATGTGCGTCATTATGGAGCGGCTTAGCAAGTCTTTGGTATCCAAAGGGCGCGTCTATATGGTTGTGGGCGATAGCCGCTATGCCGGCATCCAGGTTCCTGTGGCCACAATTCTGAACGAGTTGGCTTTGGAACGCGGTTTTTCCATCGCGGGCGAAGAGCCTTTCAGATCAATGCGGGCCTCTCCTCAACAAGGTGGCCGACCGGAACTCAAGGAGACGCTCCTTACCGTGATGCGGAGCTGAGGTATCCTCTTGCGGTTCGAGATGCTGCTGTTGATCGGAATAGAAACCACCGCCAAAGCGGTACATCGTGATGCTTGGCGTCATCTTGGATGTGCGCGAAGGCGGAGTCGTCGCCGAAGTCGGTAGCACGCATGTCGTAACAGCAGAGCGCGGCCTGTAGCGCATTAAGGCGCGTTTTGTAACCGATGGCTTGCTCTAAACCGCTTTGGATGGCCTGCACGGCGACTGAGGGCGGAACGGGATTGCCAGTATTTGTTTGATCGGCAAGAGCCTTCAATTCAAGGACCCATTCGTTTACCACGGCCGGCAATCCTCCCGACGTGATGGTCTTCATAGAGATGACGATATCCGCTCGTCCGTCGTCGGTGATGGGCTCGGCCCGTAGGTCGTGCCTCGCAAAGACTGCCTTCAAGGCCTCTAGTAGACGGCCTTGAATGACCTCTTCGGGGCGATGCTCTGGTATGCCGTTCGCAGACTCCTTCCACACACGCTTAGCGTGGCCCTCAATAACGAGCGCGGGTGTCCTCAGCGAACGTTCATAGAAAGTGTCTAGAACCTCCTTCATCTGCATTCGTGTGATGGGCACATCCTCAAAGAAAACCGTCTCGGAGTCTTCGTGATTGGACAAGCCCGACCTGTAGAGCCGACCTTGCGGCACGCCCGTTCTCCAATCGACCACGACTGCCGGTATCCCACCCAGCCCAGCCTTCTTCACTGCCTGGAAAAGCGACGCGGCATCAGACCAACGGAGCAACAGTTCGAAGGAAGTCGAGAGGCTGGCTGTAGAAAGCCAAATTCGATCAACGACGGGATCAGCACCGTTGGCCAATAGGGGCGCTTCCGCCACAGAGCAGCACTTCGCATCTTCAAAGAGAGCCTCGCTTTGCAAGAAGACTGTGAATTGCCCGCTTTCGCCGCGCCCTGCACGAGTAGCAACGAGGGCGGAAACACGTCTAAAGAATCTGGTTGTGAGTGACGCTCCCGCCACCGTAGGTGTTCCCACAGTTTGAGCAATACGCTCAATCTCTTCCGGCGAGACGCCGCCGAGAATCGGCAAATCAACCATGCGCTCTCCGCTTCATTAGGCGCATGTACATCACGAGCTTCTCAGCTCTATTTAAGGTTACTCCAATCGGAACGTAGCGCTGGAACTGCTGAGCAGTGTTCCACGTCGCGTTTCCCCGCGTCGGAGATACCCATTCAGCGAAATCAACTATCCGGCCCTCAGCCACTGCTGGATCCGAGTAGGCGGCATCTGCGACTGCCGCATCATCGCGTCGATCAGGCCTAATCTCGACAAATGCATCGGCGAGTTCTGTCAGGAAATCGTCAGTTCGCGCCTCGTCTGGCAGTGTACCTAAGGCCTCCAGAATAGGAGTTGCACGGCCATGGTCCAACCGAAAGGTTGCCAGCAAACCTTCGGCGTCACCTCTTGCCAGGGTTACAACGGTGACAAATCCCCCGCCGACAAGGGAATCCAACTCGCGCTGCAACGTTGGAAAGTATGGTGCTCCACTGTCTTTCAGGACCGATCCTTCTAGGGGGTGAAGATCCCATAGTGGGCTCAGGACGTTGGCAAAGAAAGCAAAGGCGTGCAATGATCTGGTATCTATGGGGGTGCCACCAACGCGCTCTAGCGCTGCGAGCATTTGAATCAGGCGACTCCGAATTAGGACCGGAAGTGGCTGTGAAGCTGGGCTCGCGTTCATCGAGCCTCCTCATTGAGGATTTTTGCAACGGTCCTTTCATATTCCTTCCGCAAGGTGATTAAGGCCGCAGTCGGCGCTGCTAGGTGTATCAGGTTTACAAGTCGTCCCGTCCTAGCATCCAGAGTCTTGTAGGCACGTAACGTATTTGGGATGAAAGCCCCCTCTACGACATTGCACGCCAATATGACGGTCATCCCAGTTGTTCGTGTCGCAAGCTCCGCAAATAGGTTACCTGCCTTTTCTGCGAACACGGCATCGACGGATCCTTCTGGACCATCGACGATAAAAGAGCCGCTGGCGCCGCCGAACGTTTCAACGAGGCTCATTCGAAAGATGATGTCTAGATACTCCCGCTGCGAAAGCGATACTTGTGTCGCAGATCGCCTGACAAAGTCACCATCGGTCGCGCTACTTGTTAGCTCAATCTCAAACGCAGGGAACTCAAATACTCGACCGCCCTGACCGATCCGATCCTTTCTTGGGGCGTAGACCAAACGTGCTTTTTCAGCGAAGAAATCCTGAGCGTGTCTTTGGAATTCTGCTTCAAGACGCTCCCGAATAGACTCTGTTGCCACTTTCAGCTCGGCGAGCAACACCGCGATTTTCTCTTCTGCGTCGTCGCGTTCCTTCCTAAAATTAATCACCTCACGCCGTAGGCCCTCGATGCGATCTTCGTCGCGCGCCAACGCTGCCTGATCCTGAGCTGGCAGCTTGCTTCTCCATCGCCGCGCCTCTCTTCTAAGGGAGTCGACGCGGCGGCGGACCGCTTCGAGATCGTTGTCAATAACTCGATAGTCTTCCTCCACACTCCGATACTTTACCTCTGCATCGTGAAGCTCTTCGCGTGCATGCTGCAGAGCCGTGAATGCTTCAGCAGCCTTCAACTGAACCGCTTTTGCCGTCGAAACCACCTTTTCTTCCGCAGCACGGTGGGAGCCGCAAACGAGGCACAGATTTTCTGCGCGCCGACGCTCAAGCTCTTCGGCCGCGGCGTCAGCTTTGTTACCGCATGCCAAGCAGATTCGATCCGAAATAATCTTGAGAAATACATACTGCTCGTTTGGGGTGACACCGGCGAATGCATGTCGCAAGACGTCAAATTTGATCTCTTCGTATCTTTGCGCGGCGTCGTCAGCAGCTCGATCTGCTCGTTTTTGACCTATCCTGGCGTCAGACCTACGCTCCTCAATATTCTCTTGCGCCTTCTGAAGCTTGACCTCTTCGGCCTCTGCCTCTTCCAGTTCGGCGGTAGCTTTGGCCAAACGGGCACGCGTTTCGGCTGCAGTCTCCTGCTTGGCTTGCTGCGTGTCTCGCCGATTTACCAGTTTGTAGAGAACGGCGTTTAGATTTCGTGCCGAGCTGTCGGCCGAAACAATTTCGCCCTCTAAACGCCTTAGCTCCTCTGAGCTTGAGGGCGTTAGGATCGCACGAAATAATTCAAACTGAGCCGACAGATCCCAAATCAATGGATCTCTCGACTCTAGGAAGAACGTTTACGCGATCAAGTACGCGAAGAGCATCTTCAAATCGCGCGAGGCCCATCAGCGTCGCAAGCAAAGCCCTATATTCTTCTTCAACCGTCACAGAATCAGTCGCCTGAACTCCGCGTACTGAGGCCTCCACCAGCTTAAGATCGCTCAGGCGCCGGCGAACTTTCAGAATGGCCGAACCAAATTTAATCTCGGCTGTTGCCACAGCGGTGGCAGCGCTATCTCCTACGCGGACAGCGAAGAACCTCTGATCAACCGGCAAGACATCCGATCTATCCCCCGTAAAGCCGGCTCCCCTTATTCGAGCTGGCCCAGTTAGTACATATTTTAGGACCAGAAGCAGTGTACTTTTGCCAAGCCCATTTACGCCAAGCACGATCCAAGGGCCTGGTGTGAAGTCGAGGTGTAGTCCGGGAGAATTTGGTAGTCCCGGATATAGGCGGTAGCCGTCCACATCTAGACGTTGGAATATCGGGAAATGAATGGTCATGCGAAAATGTCTAAGGCGACAGCAAATTCGTCCCGCCCAGGACTTCCATCGGCAACATGACCACAAAAAATCGACTCGGGCCACGCTTCATTGAGCACGCTGATTCGCAATTCGAGCATCCGCTCGATCGTTGATACCCTAGGCACATTTCCCCCCCGGCCAAAGCCGCCTTATCTTGTCCATGAGGAAGCAGATTTGCAACCCTCCGTCCGCGACAATGTACTATCCGATGGATCGACAAGCGTTACCTTCACAGAAGCTGTGGATTCATGGTGGAAGGTCGCGAATGTCACGGAGGCCATCCAATCATGGCTGTCCCCTGCAGGGACGGCGCAGACCCCTCCTCATTAACCATTCGTTAACCATTCCCTCGCTAGCGTTTACCTCTCAGTAAGGATTCGCCAGCCGTGACCTTTGCCGCCCCCCTCGAGGCCAAATCCATCCGCTTTCGTGCCCGCTCTTTCGTCGCTTTCACGCTGACGCCGGAGGCGCCTTTGGACGTGTGGCTGGAGGGGCTGGATCACTGGATCGGCAACTCGCCCGGCTATTTCGCCGGCCGTCCGGTGGTGCTTGATCTCAACACCTTGAAGCCCGATGTCGCCGCGATCGAATCGCTGGTCGGCGTGCTTGGCCATCGCGGCATCCGCGTCTACGCCATCGAGCTCGACGGGCACACCGCACTCGCGCCCAACCTGCCGCCGGTTTTGGTCGGCGCCAAGGAGGCGACGACGGATGGGTTGCTGCCCCGCAAGGCGCGGGAGGATGTTTCCGGAGAGGGCAAGGCCGAGGGCAGGGCGCCTGAAGCCGGCGCGGCCACGGTCGGCGACGGCAAGGCTGGCGCAAGCAAGGCGGGCGATAGCGAGCCGCAGGTTGAAGCTTCGGGCACGCTGATGATCAAGGCGCCGATCCGCTCGGGCCAGGCGATCGTGCATCCGCATGGCGATGTCATCGTGCTCGGTTCGGTCGCGTCCGGTTCGGAGATCATCGCGGCGGGCTCGATCCATGTCTACGGCACGCTGCGCGGGCGCGCTTCGGCGGGTGCGCTGGGCAACAGGGGCGCGCGCATCTTCTGCCGCAAGAACGAGGCGGAGCTGCTGGCGGTCGACGGCTGGTATGTCACCGCCGAGGAGATGGAAGGCGTTTCGCGCGGCAAGCCGGTGCAGGCGTTTCTCGACGGCGACGCTTTGCGGGTTTCGACGCTGAGCTGACATTCGTTTCGATATTGGGGCGGCCGAGGGCCGCCCGACCAAGAACAACAACAACGGAGGCTTTTCAATGGGCAAGGTAGTGGTGGTCACCTCGGGCAAGGGGGGCGTCGGCAAGACGACCTCGACGGCGGCCCTTGGGGCGGCCGTGGCCAAGACCGGCAAGAAGGTGGCGCTCGTCGACTTTGACGTCGGCCTGCGCAACCTCGACCTGATCATGGGCGCCGAACGGCGCGTGGTGTTCGACCTCGTCAACGTCATCCAGGGCCAGGCGAAACTCTCGCAGGCGCTGATCCGTGACAAGCGGGTCGAGACGCTGTTCCTGCTGCCGGCCTCGCAGACGCGCGACAAGGATGCGCTGACCGAAGAAGGCGTCGGCGAAGTCATCGACAAGCTGCGCTCGGTGTTCGACTATGTGTTCTGCGACAGCCCGGCCGGCATCGAGCGCGGCGCGCAGCTCGCCATGCGCTTTGCCGACGAGGCGGTCATCGTCACCAATCCGGAAGTGTCGTCGGTGCGCGATTCCGATCGCATCATCGGCCTGCTCGATGCCCGCACCTTGCGGGCCGAGCAGGGCGAGCAGATCGCCAAGCATGTGCTGGTGACGCGCTACGATGCCGCCCGCGCCTCGCGCGGCGAGATGCTGTCCATCGACGACGTGCTGGAAATCCTGTCGGTGCCGCTGCTCGGCATCATTCCGGAAAGCCAGGATGTGCTGCGCGCCTCCAACCTCGGTTCGCCGGTGACGCTGTCGGAGCCGCTCAACACTGCTGCCAAGGCCTATATCGACGCTGCCAGGCGGCTGGAGGGCGAGGAATTGCCCGTCATCGTGCCCTTCGAGCGCAAGGGCTTCCTCGATCGTCTTTTGGGAAGGAGGGCGGCATGAACCTGCTCGACATCTTCAAGCGGCGCTCCAGCGCCCCGGTGGCGCGCGAGCGGCTGCAAGTGCTGCTCGCCTATGAGCGCCGCAACCGCAGCCAGCCCGACCTCGTCTCCATCCTGCGCGAGGAGATCATGGCCGTCATCGCCAAGCATGTGCAGATCGACCAGGATTATCTGCAGGTCTCGATGGATCGCGGCGAGACCATGTCGACGCTGGAGATCGACATCCAGATCCCCAACAAGAGCGCCGTGCCGCTGGCCATGGCGGGGTGAGGGCAACTTAGGGGGAGCCGCGATCCTTCGCGCCCCCCTCTGTCCTGCCGGACATCTCCCCCACAAGTGGGGAGATTGGCAATTTCTGCGCTTCAGTTCTTCTTGCAACGTTGGCGATTGGCGAAAGCCCGCATGACGTCCAATCTCCCCTCGTGTGGGGGAGATGTCCAGGACAGAGGGGGACGCTGTCCCGCCGGCAGAACCGGCATCGCACCCTCGCACCGCATCGCTCGCAGCGTCCAAACCCCTAAAATGTCCCAAATTTACCTTTGTGCCGACGGGGCTTCCCCTGCGCAAGCAGCGGATGTAAGGATATATTAGCAATTTGTTAAGTTCTAAGCGAGGTATGCGTAAGGGGAGTTTGGCGATGAACTTCAGAGGCCTGATCAAGCGTGCTGAAGACGTGGATAAAGCAATCCAGGACCTGCAGATCGATTTGGCGGACGCGCTGGATGCAAGTCTCGACGCCGACGACCTGGCGCCGCCAGAGAGCGACGATGTGCCGGATGCCCAGGCGGCAGCCGATGACGGGCCACCCCAGGCCGATGCGGCAAATGACGACAATGCCGGGAATGCCGAGGATGCGGGCGCTGCGGACAGTTCCGAAACCGCGCCAAGACTGACCGCCCATACACAGACCCGGCTGGCTGCATTGAGCGCCTTCGAGGGGCTCTTCCACGACGCCAGGGACTATCTGGAGGAGATCAACGACAAGCTGTCGGAGATCGGCACCTCACACCATCTGACGCGCGAATTCCTCAACATCCTGCACAGCGACATCCTGCGCGCCAACGAGCTGGAGGTTGCCAATGCCGCCCTGGCCGCCGAACAGAGGGCGCTGTCGGAAAAGCTGCACGACGCGACGCGAAAGCTGCGCGAGCGTGACGGCGCTTTCGAAGCGCTGCAGCAGCGCGAGACAAGCCTGGTCCAGGACCGGGAGACGCTTCGTGCGGCCCTTGCCGCGGTCAGGCTGGAACTCGTCGAGACAGCCAATGCGAGCGCCAAACGCGAGGCGGAGTTCGGCGACATCGCCAAGCGGCTGACCGCCAGGACCGTCGAGGCCAACAGGCGCTTGCGCGAAAGCAAGATGCTGCGCGAAAAGCACGTCAACCTGTCGATCGAACTCGACAAGGCGCTGAAGCGGGAATCGCAGGCGCGCCACAGGCTCGACGAGCTGTCGGCGGTCCATGCCACCGAAGCAGCGCGGCTGGCGGAGCTGCTGGCGGCGCTCGGCAAGAGCGAGAAAGAGGAGATGCGGCTGCAGAAGTCGCTCGAGGCGGCACAGGCGAAACTGTCGGAAACGACCGAAGCGGCCCACATGATGGAAGGCGACAAGGAAGCCGAGCTGGCTCGCAGCCAGGCGGAAATGCGCGGGTTGAGCTCGGAGATCCAGAACCTGCAATCGCGGCTGGAGCAAGTGTCGAGCGAAAACAGCGAAGCCGCGGGCGAAATCGCCAGGCTCAAGAGCGAACTGAACGATGCCCTAGCCGAAAAGAAGATCGCCGATGAAAGATTGTCCGCGCTGAGCCAGGAGAGCGAAAGCGACAAGATGAGTCTTTCCAAGGTGAACGCCAACCTTTCTCAGCTGACGCTGCAACAGGCGTCCGAACAGATACAGTTCGACGTGCAGAGGCAGGAGTGCGAGGACCTCAAGGCCGAAATCGCCTCGCTCAATGCCCGGATCAAGGAACTGCTGCCCTATGAGCGGCTCCACAAGGCCACCAATGGCAGGCCGCGCGAGGACGGCGTGGTCGAGATGGCCGGGGCGATGGCGAAGAAAGCACGGACGACGGGCAGGCGGCGCATGCGCAGAAATGTCGGCGCCGCCACCTGAAGCGTGTCGCGCCTGAAGGATTCAGGCGACCCGCTTCAGATCCTTCTTTTGTGCATGGGAGGCCGGCACCTCACCCGGAGAGTAAGTCCAATGGGGCACCGGCCAGGCGGATCGACAGGTCCGCCGCACAGGCAAGGTAGCGCGCCTCGGTCCCGCACGGCATTGGTGCGATCACGGAAGGTGCCAGCGGCAATTCCCCTGGCTTGTGATTCGAACCCTTGCGACGACCCGCCGGCCGGAGGCTGCAGACACGCCCAGGATAAGATCGCGGGCCGGCCCGGCGCCTTCTCAGTCGAGAGGTTCGTGCTGGTAAAGCTCGTCCATGCTGAGCGAGGCCAGGGCGCCGAAAGGGGCCTGCTTTTTCACGCGGCCGCCGCTCAGGATGACCACGTCGTCGCAGAACGAGATGGTGCTGTGGTGATGGCTGATGACGATGGTCGTGCGGCGGCCGGCTCTCGACTTCAGGGTCTCGACGATGGCCGCTTCCGACAGCCCGTCCACGGCATTGGTGGCCTCGTCCAGGATGAGGAGATCGGGATCGCGCACCAGGGCTCTCGCCAAGGCGATGCGCTGCCTCTGTCCCGCCGACAGATTGACGCCCCTGTAGCCAACCAGGGTCTCGTAGCCCTGAGGCAGCCTTTCGATGAATTCATGCGCTTCGGCCAGTCTCGCGGCGGCCTCGGCATCGCCGGCTGTCGCGGCATCCTGGCCGTAGATTATGTTTTCAAAAATGCTGCCGTCGACCAGTTCCAGTTCCTGGCTGGCCAGGGCGATGTGCCGGCGCCACTGGCTGGCGTCGATCCGGTCGAGCGGCGATCCATCGACGAGGATGCTGCCGGTGTCCGGTTCGACGAAGCGGCACAGGAGATTGACGATCGTCGTCTTGCCGGCGCCCGAGCGGCCGATCAGCGCCGTCGAGCGGCCACCGCGGATCTCGAATGCCGCCGCATGCAGCACAACCTCGCGCCGGTCCGTGCCGGAATAGGTGAATGTCACATCGTCGAACTTGATGCCTTGGCGCAGGCCGTGGAATGGCCCGTCGCCTTGCGGCGGTTGCGGCTTGCCTGTGGGATCCAGCAGCCAAGTCACCTCCTCAAGCGATCCGCTCAGGCCTTGCAGCTGGCTCCACGACCCCTGCAGGGCCCGCATATGCGGCTGCAGCCTGTAGAGCAGGATGACGAAGGCGATGATCAGCGGGAAACTCACCTGCGCCAGCCAGGCGCCGATCACCACCGCCAGGAACAGCATGGCGTGGAGAACCTCCGTCAGCGGCGGCAGCGCTCCCTGGCGCACGAGCAGCGCGAAGGAGGCGCGGCGAACCGCATCCGACGCCGTGTCGAATATCGCCTTTTCCCGGTTCTCCTGTCCGAAGATGCGGATCAGCCGTCCGGCATGCACAAGGTGAAGCATCTGCGAGGCGAGGTGGCCGTTGCGCGAGGCGACGCTGCGGCTTGGCTCCTTCAGATTGGCTGAGAGGACGGCGTGCGCGATCTGGACGAGCGCCAGTCCGAGCGTGACCAAAAGCGTCATGCGCCACGAAAGCAGCAGCAGGAAAGCCAGGAGGATGATGGCGGCCGATGCGCTGACGATGGCCGACAGCATGATCTGGATCGCATCGGAAGCCCGCCAGGATTCGTTGGAGATGATGTTGAGCAGGCGTCCGGGGCTCTGCCGCAGGAAGAACGGGTAGCCGACCCGCAACAGCTGCTCCGACAGGGCGCTGCGGATGGAATGGCTTGCCTTGCCGGAGATGAAGGTCGTCAGCAGCGTGTTGGCGAAGGCGAAGACGTTCTTCAGGATGATCGAGCCGAGGATGGCGGCCGAAATGACGATCAGCCGGTCGCGCTCGCTCAAGCCCGATCCGACGTGCTGGAGGACGGCGGAGAAGCCTGCCATTCCGGCGGCATCCCCGTGTCCCATGATGATGCCCAGCAACGGGATGATCAGGCCGATGCCGAACCCTTCGAGGACGGCGCTGACCAGGCCGAGAATCACCACCGCCGGAAGCAGGCGCAGTTGCCGCTTTCCGAACGCCCGGAACAGCATCGGCAGGTTTGGTGGCAGCATTGGCATTACAGCGTTTCACCTCGCCTGGGCATTGGCTTGTTGATCTTGGCGCACCGGTTCGGCTCGCGGCCGTCTGACCAGCAGGAGAACCGCGAACCTGGCCGCGCCGAGCAAATTCATGGCGACGATCGGCCAGTGCGGCAGGTTGAGTTCACGATCGAAGGCGGGTCCTCCCGCCAGTTCCCGGAAAGCCCCTCTTGCGGCCCAGTAGAAATGGCGAAGCAGCCAGGGCGCGTGGCGAACATGCTTCAGGCAGAGCCCGCCATTGCCCAGGCTGTAGTCGCGATGCAGCTTTTCGATGGCTTTGCGATCCCGCCGGCCGTGATGGTGGAAAATCGTCATGTCAGGCACATACTCGACCGCGATGCCGAGCAGCATCGCGCGCACGAGATAATCGGTATCCTCGGCCGACCGCAATGGTCCGCCGGCGCCGAAGCGTTCGTCGAAATAGCCGATGCGGGCCGCGACATCGCGGTGCATTGTCATGTTGCAGCCCAGCACGAAACCGCCGGGATGAACATCTGGCGTCAGCCGCTCGCGCGCCCACGACCGCTTGATGGTGAACGGCAAATCCCTGGCATCGCCAAGCTCGACACGTCCTCCCCGGATGAGCCATTGTTCCCCGGACGCATAGTGTCGCTCCAGATCGCGCAGATAGTCGCGATGGACCGCGCAGTCGTCGTCGACGAAGACCAGCACACGGCTGCGCGCAACGCCGGGCTGAGGCGCGCGCAGCCGCCAATCC
>NZ_RZQT01000073.1:0-31087 GCF_003998485.1 Mesorhizobium sp. M7A.F.Ca.CA.001.04.2.1 | reverse complement strand
GTTTTGGGACAACGACATGCATAAAAATCAAAGAAGCGTTTTAGCCTTTCGCGATCCGGAATAGCGCCAGATAAGAAAATCCCGCACCGTCTTCGAGACGGCGCGGGATTTTTGTCAACAAACTAGCTCAGGTGGCTGAAAGGCTTAGAAAAAGCCCTTCCGCTGCCACCATCCGCCGCGTTTCGGCTTGTCGTCGGTCTTGTCCTCGGCCTTGGCCGCGGGTTCTTCCGCTACGGTCGAAGACACCACCGGCTCGACCGGCGCATTCACCGCCGCCGGCTTGCGCCGCGACGGGCGGGCCTTCGGTGCCTTCTCGACAGCCGCTGCTTCGTCGGACGCCGTGGCCGGCGTCTCGACCGGTGCTTCCGCCTCGGCAGCCGGCTCTTCGGCGACGATTTCGGCTGCGGCCTTCTTCGGCTTGGCGGCACGGCGTGGCTTCTTCGGCTTCTCCGTGCTCGGCGCGTCGTCATTGGCCGGAGCAAGCACCACCGGCTCTTCGGCCGCTGCGGTAACCACCGGCTCGCTAGCGATCACCTCGGTTGCCGAGACTTCGCCTTCGGACGCGTCGGCTGCTTCGCCAGCACTTGCCTCAGCCTCGCCTTCACCGTCTTCGCGGCGGTTGCGCTTGCCGCCGCGCTTGCCGCGCCGGCGCTTCTTGCCCTGGCCTTCGTCCGAAGCTTCAGCTGTGGCAGGAGTTTCGGAAACACCAACAGGGGCATTGTCGTCCGCTTCCGCGTCGCCATCTCCGGCGGCCGAGTCCGAGTCCGAAAACTCGCCGGCCGGAGCCGAGACGGAAGCACCGTCCGCAGGGGCGCCATGTTCGCGATCGCGATCCTTGCCGCCACGCCGACGCCGACGCTTGCGGCGCTTGCGGTCGCGGCCTTCGCCTTCCTCACCACCGGCAGCGGGCCGCGGCTGCTGTTGCTGCGGCTGCTGGCGTGGCTGTTCTGCCTGGATCGGCGCCTCGTCGTCTTCCTCGATGACGGCAATCTCATCCTCGGGCTCGTCCGGCTCGACATAGGCCGGGAAGCTGCGCGCCTCGACAAAGCCTTCCGGCTTTTCAGCCAACGCGCCGCGGAAGATCGCATAGTGCTGCGAACCCACCGAATCGTCGGCCTCGACGGTGATCGTCAGCCCGAAGCGGCTTTCGAGCTCCACCAGCGTGCCGCGCTTGTGGTTGAGCACGTAGAGTGCTGTCGCCGCCGGCGTCCGCACCGTGATGTGGCTGCGCGAATCCTTGAGCAGGAATTCCTCGATCGCCCGCACCACCATCAGCGCGACCGACGAATCGGAGCGCACATGGCCGGTGCCGCCGCAATGCGGGCAAGGCTTCATGGTCGATTCCAGCACGCTGGCGCGGATGCGCTGGCGTGACATCTCCATCAGGCCGAAATGCGAGATACGGCCGACCTGGATGCGCGCACGATCGTTCTTGAGGTGATCCTTCAGCCGCTTCTCGACGGAGCGGTTGTTGCGGTTCTCCTCCATGTCGATGAAGTCGATGACGATCAGGCCGGCAAGATCGCGCAGCCTGAGCTGACGCGCGACTTCCTCGGCCGCTTCCAGATTGGTGTGGAGCGCGGTGTCCTCGATCGAGTGCTCCTTGGTGGAGCGGCCCGAATTCACGTCGATGGCAACCAGCGCTTCGGTCTGGTTGATGATGATGTAGCCGCCGCTCTTCAGCGTCACTTGCGGCTGCAGCATGCGGTCGAGCTGTGCCTCGATGCCGTTGCGCACGAAGATCGGCGTCGTGTCGCGGAACGGCTGAACCACCTTGGCGTGGCTCGGCATCAGCATGCGCATGAAGTCCTTGGCCTCGCGGTAGCCTTCCTCGCCGGAGACAAGAATCTCGTCGATATCCTTGTTGTAGAGGTCGCGCACCGAGCGCTTGATCAGGCTGCCTTCCTCGTAGACCAGGGCAGGGGCCGTGGACTGCAAGGTGAGATTGCGGACATTTTCCCAAAGCCGCATCAGATATTCGTAGTCGCGCTTGATCTCTGCCTTGGTGCGGCTCTCGCCGGCGGTGCGCAGGATGACGCCCATGCCCTGCGGCACTTCGAGATCGGCGACGACCTCCTTGAGCCGCTTGCGGTCGACCGCGCTGGTGATCTTGCGCGAAATGCCGCCGCCACGCGCCGTGTTCGGCATCAGCACCGAATAGCGGCCGGCCAGCGACAGATAGGTGGTCAGCGCCGCGCCCTTGTTGCCGCGCTCTTCCTTGACGACCTGCACCAGGAGGATCTGCCGGCGCTTGATCACTTCCTGGATCTTGTACTGGCGGCGCACCGGCTTGCGGCGGTTGCGCACTTCTTCCAGCGCATCCTCGGCGCCGACCGATTCGACCTCGTGATCGTCCGGATGCGAGGACTGCACTTCTTCCAGCATGCCGCGATCATTGTCGCCGGAGGTCGCTTCGCTGCCTTGTTCGGCCAGCGGGACGGCTTCGGAAATCACATCGGCCTCGACCGAGGCGGCGATCGACGTCGGGCCGCCTTCGCGGATTTCGCCTTCGTCCTGCTCGGCCGAATCCTCGCCATGCTCGGACGCATCGGCATGTTCGGACGAATCAGCCGCATGTTCGATGATCTCGGACGTGTGCGAGATGTCCTCGACACCAGCGTCGGCACCTTCTTCTGCCTCGTCGGCAGCGTCGCTCGCCTCGCCGGAATCGGCTGCATCGCGCTTGTGCTCGCCCCGGTCGCGGGGCTTGCCGCCGCGCCTGCGGCCGCGCCGTCCGCGATCGCGGCTCTGGCGATCATCGCCGTCGCCGTCCTCGTTCTCCTCGTCCTCAGCCTCCTGCGCTTCCGCGCGCAGCAGTGCCTGACGATCGGCGACCGGAATCTGGTAGTAATCGGGGTGGATTTCACTGAAGGCGAGAAAACCGTGACGGTTGCCGCCATATTCGACAAAGGCTGCCTGAAGGGAGGGCTCTACGCGCGTTACGCGGGCTAGGTAGATGTTTCCTTTGAGCTGCTTCTTGTCCTGGGATTCAAAGTCGAATTCTTCAATACGGTTACCGCGTATGACGACAACGCGTGTTTCCTCCGGGTGGGAGGCGTCTATCAGCATTTTGTTGGGCATTATTTCGTTTCCCCCCGGCAGCCGTCAGCCGCAGCTTGCGAGGCAAAGCCTGCTGCTGCGTGTCTGGAATGTGGGTGCCGGATATTTGAACGTCCGTCGGCCGCCGCTTGAGCGCCATGGCGGTGCCGCCCGCAGCCATAATGGCGCGGTTTGATGCGGACCTTTCCATGATTGCGCTTGAAGCCATCGTCACCAACAGAACCTTTTGAACCAAAGCCCGGACGAACCGGACCAGCTTGTTTGCTCATACAGAGCCGGCACGGGAACAAACCCGGCCGTTTTCCTCACGCAGGCGATTCCCCCGCCACGGGAGCACGCCTGCGAAATTCGTCGCGATCACCTGAACCCTTTTCGCCTGAAGCGAAAGGAGCCGCCTTTACGTCTGACCCTGTAGCAAGAAGCTGCGGAGGAGGGCGGTTCCAGGATTGCAGTGATCCACCATCGCTTTTATGATTTGGCGGGGTGGAAGGCAACCCCGATTTCCGATGCCGGCAAAAAGCCGTCCCGTAGCGTAAAGCCAGGCTTGCGGCCCTGCATGAAAAGGCTTGGTTAACCTTCTCTGGATACCAATCGTTAATCGAGTTCGCGGCCTAACCGGCATTCGACGAAACGACCGGGCGCCGGGCGCCAAACCGGGAGCGACTGCAAGAGAGATGGGATTGGCGGACTTCACAGACAAGGGACGTCGTGTCGGCGGCCGGATCCTGGCCGCTTTCTGCCTCTTGCTGCTGCTGGCGGCCTCATCCGTCTTGTCTTCAAATGCCAGTGCCGCCGACGCTCCGCTCGTGGCAAAAGGCTACAAGATGGCCGGCGATGCCACCAAGATGCGCATCGTCATGGATTTCGACCGCGAACCCGATATCAAATGGTTCCTGCTGCGTGGTCCCAACCGTCTTGTCATCGATCTCGCGAATACGAGGTTCGCCGTGGATGCCAAGGATTTGAAGGCGCGGGGCCTGGTCAAGGGCGTGCGCCTGGGCGAACTCGGCGAGGGCGTTTCGCGTCTGATCCTCACCGGCAAGGGACCCTTTGCCGTCGACAAGCTCGACGTGCTCAAGAACGAGGACGGAACCGGCTACCGCATTGCCATCGACATGTCGGCGGCATCCGAACGCGAGTTCGATGCCGCACTTGCCAATCAGGCGCTGACCACCGGATCGACCGTTTCGACCGACAAGGGAGGGCGGGTCGGCACCGGGCCGGTCTCCAATCCGGGCCATCGGTTCACCGTCGTCATCGACCCCGGCCATGGCGGCATCGACGGCGGTGCCGAGGGCCTGAACGGCACCATCGAAAAAAACGTCACGCTGGCCTTCGCCACGGAGCTGCGCGACAAACTCGCGGCCGTCGGCAATTACGATGTGTTCATGACGCGCGACACAGACGAATTCCTGCGTCTGGACGACCGCGTGCGCATTGCCCGTCAGCATGAGGCCGACCTGCTTATTTCGATCCATGCCGACACGATCAGCGTCAAGGGCATTCGCGGCGCCACCGTCTATACCGTCTCCGACAAGGCTTCGGACCCCGAGGCGCAGGCGCTTGCCGACCGTGAGAACCTCTCCGACCAGTTCGCCGGCATGGAAATCAAGAACGACAACAAGGAAGTCACCGACATCCTGATCGACCTGATCCGCCGCGAAACACACAATTTCTCGATGAGTTTCGCCCACACGCTGGTTGGCCAGTTGTCGACCAGCGTCGGTCTTATCAACAATCCGCAGCGCTCCGCGGGTTTCAAGGTGCTCAAGGCACCCGATGTGCCGTCGGTGCTGGTCGAACTCGGTTATCTCTCGAACGCCAAGGACGAGGCGCAGTTGCTCAATGCCGACTGGCGCGGCAAGGCAGCCCAGAGCATAACCAACGCCGTCGCGCTGTTCGCGTCGGCCAAGGCCGGATCGGGAACCGGAGGTTGACATGACCGGCGACGCCTGCAACCAGAGGCGGCGTTGCGCGACGACAACACCCAGTGCTTTTATTTCCGGCCAGCAGCCGTGAAATCAGGCATTGCCGTATTTTGTCCACATGGCGGCGACAAGGGTTTTCGATTACGGATTGGGACCGGCTCGAAAGCTTGCGTGAAAGGCGGCTTCGTTTAGGAAATTCCCGAACCAAGGACTGGAGCGGGTATGATTCGTCTCATTGGCTATTTTTTCGGCATCGGCACGACGCTGGCCCTTCTGGTCGCGGCGGGCGTTGCGATCTACATCGGCCATTTGTCGAAGGATCTGCCCGACTACGAGGTGCTGGCCAAATACGAGCCGCCGGTGACCACCCGCATCCATGCGTCCGACGGCGCGCTGATGGCCGAATATGCGCGCGAACGGCGCCTGTATCTGCCGATCCAGGCCATTCCGGACCGCGTCAAGGCGGCCTTCCTGTCGGCGGAAGACAAGAATTTCTACAATCACCCGGGCATCGATGTGACCGGCCTCGGCCGCGCCATCATCGTCAACCTGCAGAATTTCGGCTCGGGCCGGCGCCAGGTCGGCGCTTCGACGATCACCCAGCAGGTGGCGAAGAACTTCCTGTTGTCCTCGGACCAGACCTACGAGCGCAAGATCAAGGAGATGATCCTCGCCTTCCGCATCGAGCAGGCCTATCCCAAGGATCGCATTCTCGAGCTCTACCTCAACGAAATCTTCTTCGGCTTCGGCGCCTATGGCGTCGCCGGTGCGGCGCTGACCTATTTCGACAAGTCGGTCAACGAACTGTCCGTGGCCGAGGCCGCCTACCTGGCCTCCCTGCCCAAGGGGCCGAACAACTATCACCCTTTCAAGCATGCCGATCGCGCGATCGAGCGCCGCAACTGGGTCATCGATCAGATGGTCGAGAACGGCTATGTCACGCGTGAGGAAGGCAACAAGGCCAAGGCCGAGCCGCTGGGCGTGACGCCGCGGCGCAGCGGCACCTATCTGTTCGCCGGCGAGTACTTCACCGAAGAGGTGCGCCGCCAGATCATCGCCCGCTACGGCGAGAATGCGCTCTACGAAGGCGGCCTCTCCGTCCGCACCACGCTCGATCCGAAGATCCAGCTCATTGCCCGCAAATCGATGCAGAACGGGTTGATGAAATACGACACGCTGCGCGGCTATCGCGGGCCGGTGACATCGATCGATGTCTCGGGCGACTGGGGCGTGCCGCTTGGCGCCGTCAAGGGACTGGAGGATGTTCCCGAATGGTCGCTCGCCGTCGTGCTCGACAGTTCGGCGACCGGCCTGTCGATCGGCCTGCAGCCCGCACGGCAGGCGTCGGGCGAGATCGTCAAGGAGCGCGTCGAAGGCACCATCAGCAAGGAGGACATGGGTTTTGCCATGCGCCATGTGGTCGCCGGCAAGACCGTCAAGGCCAAGTCGCCGGCGGAGGTGCTGAAGCCGGGCGACGTCATCTTCGTGCAGAAAAACGATGGTGCCGAGGGCACTTACAGCCTGCGCCAGGTGCCCGAAGTGGAAGGCGGCCTGATCGCCATGGACCCGCACACCGGCCGCGTGCTGGCCATGGTCGGCGGCTTCTCCTATGCGCAGTCCGAATTCAACCGCGCCACGCAAGCCATGCGCCAGCCGGGCTCCTCGTTCAAGCCGATCGTCTATTCGGCAGCGCTCGACAATGGCTATACGCCGGCCTCGGTGATCATGGACGGGCCGATCACGATCCAGAGCGGCAACACGAGCTGGACGCCGAAGAACTATGACGGCACCGTCGCCGGTCCGGCGACCCTGCGCTCCGGCATCGAGAAGTCGCGCAACCTGATGACGGTGCGGCTTGCCAATGACATGGGGATGAAGCTGGTGGTCGAATATGCCGAGCGCTTCGGTGTCTACGACCATCTGGCACCCTATCTGCCAATGGCGCTGGGTTCCGGCGAAACCACCGTGATGCGCATGGTGTCGGCCTATTCGATCATGGCCAATGGCGGCAAGTCGATCAAACCGTCGCTCATCGACCGCATCCAGGACCGCTACGGCAAGACGGTGTTCAAGCAGGACGAACGTGGCTGCCAGGGTTGCAATGCGCAGGAATGGCAGAACCAGCCGGAGCCGGAGCTGGTCGACAATTCCGAGCAGGTGCTCGACCCGATGACCGCCTACCAGATCACCTCGATGATGGAAGGCGTCGTGCAGCGCGGCACCGGCGCCACCATCGGCGAACTCGGCCGTCACATCGCCGGCAAGACCGGAACCACCAACGATGAAAAGGACGCCTGGTTCATCGGTTACACGCCCAACCTCGTCGTCGGCCTCTACATGGGCTATGACACGCCGCGCGGCCTCGGCCATGGCGCCACCGGTGGCGGCCTCGCAGCCCCGATCTTCAAGGACTTCATGCGAGTGGCGCTGGACGGCACGCCCAATGTCGACTTCAAGGTCCCCGAAGGCATGAACCTGGTCGCCATCAATCGCAAGACCGGCATGCGTGCCGCATCGGGCGATCCCGGCACCATCATCGAAGCCTTCAAGCCGGGCACCGGTCCCGCCGACAGCTATTGGGTGATCGGCATGGGCGCGGACGGCTCCAATGCCACCGGTGGCGCGCTGTCGCCGCAAGCCAATCAGGCTATCCAGTCCGGCGGCGGCGGCCTCTACTGACGATTTTCAGGGGCGGATGGGCTGGCCTTGGGCCGGCCCATTTTGCTTTACAGCCGGCGGCGGCGTGCCTATGTATCGCGCCGACCGATTTCAGCAAACAGGACAGAACAGCCAGCCATGCGCGCGGAAACGCAGAATATTGTCGACGAGATCAGGCAGGCGATAACCCTGCTGAGGAGGCATCTTTGACTGGGATCAAGCCATAAAGCGGCTTGAATACCTCAATGTGCGCGCCGAGGACGCCAGCCTCTGGAACGAGCCGCTGGAAGCGCAAAAGCTGATGCGCGAACGCCAGAGCCTCGAAGAAGGCATCGCCTCGGTGAAAGGTCTGACGCAGGCGCTGGAAGACAATATCGGCCTGATCGAACTCGGCGAGGAAGAGCGCGATGAGGGCGTGATCGCCGAGGCGGAAGCCGCGATCCGCTCGATGCAAGGCGAAGCGAAGGCCCGCCAGGTCGAGACGCTGCTGTCGGGTGAAGCAGACTCCAACGACACCTATCTCGAAATCCATGCCGGTGCCGGCGGCACCGAAAGCCAGGACTGGGCCTCGATGCTGCTGCGCATGTACACGCGCTGGGCCGAGCGGCGCCGTTTCAAAGTCGAAGTGCTGGAAATGCATGACGGCGAAGAGGCCGGCATCAAGTCCGCCACGTTGATGATCAAAGGCCACAACGCCTATGGCTGGATGAAGACGGAATCGGGCGTTCATCGCCTGGTGCGTATTTCGCCCTATGACAGCAATGCGCGCCGGCATACGTCCTTCGCCAGCGTCTGGGTCTACCCGGTCATCGACGACACGATCGAGATCGACGTCTCCGAATCCGACGTCCGCATCGATACTTATCGCTCGTCCGGCTCGGGCGGCCAGCACGTCAACACCACCGATTCGGCGGTGCGCATCACGCATCTGGCCACTGGCATCGCGGTCGCCTGCCAGGCCGAACGTTCGCAGCACAAGAACAAGGCCAAGGCCTGGGAGATGCTGCGCTCGCGCCTTTACGAGGAAGAGCTGAAGAAGCGCGAGGCGGTTGCAAACGCCACCGAAGCATCGAAGAGCGATATCGGCTGGGGCCACCAGATCCGCTCCTATGTGCTGCAGCCCTATCAGTTGGTGAAGGATCTCCGCACCGGCGTCGAGAGCACCAGCCCGTCGAGCGTGCTCGATGGCGACCTCGACGATTTCATGGAAGCCTCGTTGTCGCAGCGCATCGAAGGCGGTGCCGGCGAAGCCGTGGCGGACCTGGACTAGGATATGCCCATATTCAGGTGAGGCTGGCCTGGCCTCATCTGAACATACCCCTGCGCACCACAGCAATGGAGGAGAGAGTGCCGAGCAAGCTCACCGGAAAATGCTTTTGCGGCGCGGTTCACTACGAGGTGGCCGACGAATTCCTCTATGCCGCGAATTGCCATTGTTCGGACTGCCGGCGCACCACCGGTTCGGCATTCAAGCCTTTCGCCGGTATCGAGCGTGAAAAGTTTCTCCTCACCGAAGGCGAGGACAAACTCCTGATCTTCGGCGACCAAAGCGGCCACAACGCGCATTGCTGCCAGTGCGGCTCCTTGCTTTATTCGCTCGTGCGCGACGGCGCCTACGTCCATGTCGCCATGGGAACGCTCGTCGACGACCCATCCATTCGTCCAACCGAGCACATCTTCGTCGGTTCGAAGGCGGGCTGGTTCACCATCACCGATGACCTGCCGCAGTATCAAGAGCACGTGATTGCCGGCTCCGACCAGCAATAGGCTGGAACCACAGCGGGCCAATCCCGTTTATTCGACGCCCGTTTGCCGGGAATTGACCTTGGCCTCATCTCGTCGGCGGTAGCGGATGCCTGACGTCTGTAGAACGATGTCGGGAATGCATGTTCTTGCGCCGACCAAGGAATCAGCCCAGCATCCAAGGGCTGGGAGAGAAAAAGCATTTATGGCCGGACGCGGCATATCTGCGACCCGACGATCCGGCCACTGGGAAGATACGTTCCGGGAACGGGCAAGCGAAACGCTTGATGCTCGTTTGAAAGGAACGTTTCCATGTCTGCTGCCACACTCAGATCGGCCAATGCCGTTCAACCGGCTGGCCGACTTTTGTTTTCCCTGTTCGCGATCGGCGCGATGGCAATGCTGACGGCACCTGCCTTCGCGCATGACGCCACGCCCACGGCGGCAAAGCCACAAGGCTGGAGTTATCCGTTCGCATGCTGCGCCAACTATGATTGTCGCACGACCCATACAGGCGAAGTGCTGGAGAAACCCGAGGGCTATGTCATCGCCGGAACGGGTGAGGTCGTTCCAATGACCGACAAGCGTGTCAAGGACAGCCCGGACGGCGAGTTCCATTGGTGCGCGCACCAGGGGGGGCTCGACGCCGGCAGGACAATCTGCCTGTTCGTGCCGCCGCGCTCTTATTGACGATAGGAACGCATTCCGAAGTCCGCCTGAGCGCGTGTGACGGGACGGGCTTGCTGAGACCAGCCTGTCGCGGTAGCGCCGGGTGATGCTTGCTGACAGACAGTTGTCAGGAGCACCTCTTTATGCTGCCTTTGCCGCACAGGGTGGCGGCGACAGGAGGAGTTCGTTGATGACCATCAAGGCAAGCTGTCATTGCAAGGCGACGACGTTCGAGGTTTCGCAAGCACCGCAGACGGTGACGCAATGCACCTGTTCTTTCTGCTCGAAACGCGGCTCGCTCTGGGCCTATTACGTGCCTTCGCAATTCAAGCTCACCAGCCCGATGGAGAACGTCTCTTTCTATCGTTGGGGGTCGAAGACCGTAAAGCACGGGTTTTGCGCCACCTGCGGCTGCGGCACCTTTACCGAAACGCCGGACTGGTCGACAGGCGAGCCGGATTTCGACAATCCCAAGATCAGCGTCAACTCGCGGCTGTTCGATGATTTCGATCTCGACAAGGTCGAAGTGGTTGTCATAGACGGCAAGAACCTCTGGTAGCTTATCCAAACAATTCCGGCACGGCGATGCGGCGCCACCACCGGGTATTGGTCTCTCGGGAAAAGCCGTGAACGGCGCTTTTGCCGTTCCGCTTTTCGCCGCAATTCATGGTACAAGTCGCGGGAAGGGCTGATTTGGCGCCACCGCAAGGCGTGACTTGGAGAGGGACCATCCTATGAAAAAGACTGTGCTCGTCGTCGTGGCGACGGCTGTGCTCGTGAGCGCCTGCACCACCACCGATCCGTATACAGGCGACCAGAAGATTTCCAACACGGCGGCCGGCGCCGGCCTTGGCGCCCTGGCGGGTGCCAGCCTTGGCCTGCTTGCCGGTGGCAACGACCGCCGCAACGCACTGATCGGCGCCGGCATCGGCGCGCTGGCCGGCGGCGCCATCGGCGCCACGATGGACCAGAACGAGGCCGAACTGCGCCGGCAGCTCGAGGGCACCGGTGTCAGCGTCACCCGCAGCGGCGACCAGATCATCCTCAACATGCCGTCCGACATCACCTTCAACTCGGATCAGGATGCGGTGAAGCCCGGCTTCTACCAGGTCCTGAACTCCGTCGCGCTGGTGCTGAAGAAGTTCAAGCAGACCACGGTCGACGTGTTCGGCCACACCGATTCGACCGGTGGCGACCAGCACAATTTCGATTTGTCGCAGCGTCGTGCTTTGGCGGTGGCGAACTATCTGTCCGGTCAGGGCGTGGATCAGCGGCGCTTCGCCGTCACAGGCTTCGGCAAGACACGTCCGGTCGCATCCAATGCCACAGCCGAAGGTCGGGCCCAGAACCGCCGCGTCGAGATCCAGCTGTCGCCGCTCACCTGATCCGTCCGGCAAGCGGATGCGAAACGGCCCTCATGCGGGGCCGTTTTTGTTTGAGCTGACATCGGCGCTCTGGATGGGTACGGTATAGATTTAGTTATTGCTAAAATATAGCTTTCCGGCGGCCATGGAAAGGAATAGCATCATGGCAGTCCAGCGGGGATGAGGCGGTGTAATCGGCCGCGCAATCAGCATTTTTCCGCCTCGGTCTTGCACGGCCAGATCAGAAATCTGGGAGGAATGCATGACAAGAACAGCCAGCCTTGGGCGCTGTGGCGTCCTCGTTTTAACAGGTTTGGTAGGCGCGTGGCTGAACGTTGCTTCGGCTCGGGCCGAGGACCCCAACAAGGCCGACATCGAAGCCTTGAAAAAGTCGCTCGCCAAATATGAGGATTACACCGCTGCCGTCCGCGACCTCTATCTGTCGACGGTCGGCTGCGTCTACTACAGCGGAGAAAAGATAGCGGGCGCGATGGATTACCCGAAGGGCGCCATGGGTATTCACTTCGTCAATGTCCCGAGTGTCGGCCAGAAGCTCGACCCGATGCACCCCAACGTGCTGATCTATGAACCGACCAAGAAGGGTTTGCGGCTGGTGGGCGCGGAATGGCTGGTGCCTCTGACGCCGGACATAAAGGAGCCTCCGAAGCTGTTTGGCCAAACCTTCATGGGGCCGATGGAGGGGCACTACCCTCTCATCCCGAAGGAGTTCGTCCACTATGACCTTCATGCCTGGCTCGGGGACAATCCGAACGGCATGTTCAGTCCGACGAACCCGAACGTGAAATGCTCGAAGGCCGAGTTTCCGATGCTGGAAAAACCGACCAAGATGATGCCTGGGCCGATGTAACGGGCGAACCAGGCTGGAGCTCTACCGAGAAGGCAAGCCGGATGGCTGGCTTGCCTTCGAAGCGGTCGGGATCAGACCTTGGCGACGATCCGCATGAAGGCCGGCATGTCATCGCCGAAGCCAACGGTGGAATCGTTGTCTTCCTGGTGACGTTGGCGGGCAGGGCGGCTGTTGTCTCGCTGCGGCCGGGTATCGCCGCGTTCCGGTGCGCGCTGTTCGTTGCGATCGGACGATTTGCGCTCGGTGTTTTCCGAACGGATCGCTTCCTTGCGCGAGCGCCGTTCGCCGACGTCGGCGGCTGCCGCTGCGACCTCGGCCACCGGCTGGTCCTCGCGGACTGTTTCCGGTGCCGTGTCTTCGCTGCGCTTGGCGTGGCGTTCGCGCGGTTTGCGCTCGCCGCCCTTTTCCCTGCTGCGGTCGTCGTCCTTGCGGCCGGCGCGGCGCGGTGCGCCCTTGCCACGGCGCGGAGCATCGTCCTCGCCGCCTTCGCTGGCAACCACCGTCGACAAGTCGCCATCATGCCATTCGATCTTATTGCCGATCAGCCGCTCGATGGCGTCGATGTATTTGGTGTCCGACTTGGTCGCGATGGTGAAGGATTTTCCGGAGCGTCCGGCGCGGCCGGTACGGCCGATACGGTGGACATAATCCTCGGCATGGATCGGCACGTCATAGTTGAAGACATGGCTGACGTCGGGGATGTCCAAGCCGCGCGCGGCGACGTCGGAAGCGACGAGGTAGCGCAGCTTGCCGTCGCGGAAATTGGCCAGCATCTGCATGCGCGCGCGCTGGTCCATGTCGCCATGCAGCGCACCGGCGTCGAAATCATACTTCAGCAGCGAGCGGAACAGTTCCGACACTTCGACCTTGCGGTTGCAGAAGATGATGGCGTTCTTCAGTTCGGCATCTTCGGCCTTGATCAGGTTGCGCAGCGTCTCGCGCTTGTCCCACGGCTTGGAGCCTGATTTGACCAGCCGCTGGGTGATGTTGGTGGCGGCGGACGCGGCCTTCGAGACCTCGACGCGCACCGGCGCATGCAGGAATTTCTCGGTCAGCTTGGTGATTTCCGGCGGCATCGTCGCCGAGAAGAACAGCGTCTGCCTGGTGAACGGGATCATCTCGCAGATGCGCTCGATGTCGGGAATGAAGCCCATGTCGAGCATGCGGTCGGCTTCGTCGATGACGAGGATCTCGACGCCATTGAGCAACAGCTTGCCGCGCTCGCGGTGATCGAGCAGGCGGCCGGGCGTCGCGATCAGCACGTCGACGCCGCGCTCCAGCTTCTTGTTCTGTTCGTCGAATGAGACACCGCCGATCAGGAGCGCGATGTTGAGCTTGTGGTTCTTGCCATATCGGATGAAATTCTCTTCGACCTGCGCGGCGAGTTCGCGCGTCGGCTCCAGGATCAGCGTGCGCGGCATACGGGCGCGGGCCCGGCCGTTTTCGAGGCGGGTCAGCATCGGCAGCACGAAGGAAGCCGTCTTGCCAGTGCCGGTCTGGGCGATGCCCAAAATATCCTTGCCGAGCAAGGCGTGCGGGATCGCACCAGCCTGGATCGGCGTCGGCTGGGTGTAGCCGGCGTCGGTGACTGCGGAAAGGACCTTCGGCGACAGGCCGAGGTCTGCGAAGGTCAACGCTTCTTGAGCGGTCGTGGTGTCTGAGGACAAGTGTTGTTGTCTTTGGCTGGTTCGGGGAAGCGCAACGGCGTCTAATGGCGTCGCGGCAAGCGCCACGCGCCTGCAAGATCGGTATTGCAATTAGGAGCAAGCCCTCGATTTGTCAACAGAAACGGGCAGCAATGGCACGATTGTGAAGTTGTAACCTTAATCGGGATGCTTAATCGACCTGTCGGTCGCAGAGCCGGCTCAATAGCGGAACTGTTCGGCGAGAATACGCTCGTTCCAGGAATGATTGGGATCGAACAGCAACGTTGCTGTCGCCGTGGGTGATTCTCGCACCGTCACCGAGGTCACCGCCTTGACCTCGGTATGGTCGGCGGCGGCGTTCACCGGCCGCTTTTCCGGCTCGCGGATGTCGAAGCGCACCGTCGCTTTGTTGGAGAGCAGCGCGCCGCGCCAGCGGCGCGGGCGAAACGGGCTGACCGGGGTCAGCGCCAGCAGCGGCGCGTCGAGCGGCAGGATCGGCCCGTGCGCCGAAAGATTGTAGGCGGTGGACCCGGCCGGGGTTGCGATCATGACGCCGTCGCAGTTCAGTTCCTCAAGCCGGACCTGTTCGTCGACGGTGATGCGGATCTTGGCCGTCTGGTACGATTGACGCCACAGCGCCACCTCGTTGATAGCCAGTGCCGAAATCGTTTCGCCTTCCGAGGTCACGGCCAGCATCTCCAGCGGGCGGATGGTTTCGGCGACGGCGGCTTCGAGACGCTCGGTCAGGCCACCGGAACGATACTCGTTCATCAGGAAGCCGATGGTGCCACGGTTCATGCCGTAGACCTTCTTGCCGGTCCCCATCGTGTCGCGCAGGGTCTGCAGCAGGAAGCCGTCACCCCCAAGGGCAACGACGATCTCGGCCTCCTCGACGGAAGACTGGCCATAGCGCGCCGACAGGCTTTCCAGCGCCGTCTTGGCGTCAGCGGTGTCGGACGAGACGAAGGCGATGTGGCTGGCGGCTTTGCTCATGGCTCCCCGATGACGACCGGTGGCAGCGGCAGGGCCGCGCCAATTTCGGGGTAGCATGGGCGGGGTAGGTCTGCAAACGGAGCCGCCATCCCGGATGGCAATGCCATTCCGGGATGGCGAGGCGACCGCGGGACGGCGGATGCGGACATGCGTTCGCGTATCATGTCAAAGGCTACGCGAATGTGATGGTTAAGACCGGCCTTAAAGTCTCGTAAAGCCGGATCGGTCATGTTAGCCGGCAGTGGATGGGTGGCGTGGGGGCTAGCCAGTCGAGGCCGACATATTGCCGGTAACACGCCTGATCATTGTCTTTCTGATGCTGGGAAGCTTCGCGCTGCTCTTTGCCGAACTGGTGCGCCAGTCCGAAGAGACGAGCTTCCGACCGCAGCCCACGGCGTCGCGCTGTGGTGACGCAGCCGGAGCGCCATGCCCGCAAAGGGCGCTGTAGCGCTGTAACCTGATCATCCTTTCGGACGACCGGCGGCATTGGCGGCCGCTTCGGTGCGCGACATCGCGCGGCAGTTTCTCTCCTTAAAAGCAGAGGCCGGTCGGCTGCCGCACGTTCCACTCGTGAAAGCTTGCTGTTTGCACTCGCGGCGCTTGGCGGTGTAGATGGGTGCACCGATTGGCGGAAAGGTTTTTGGGTAGCCTCGTATCCGCCGTTGTTGGGAAACAAGCCCTGCGGCTCGTTGACTGGCCGGGTGTCTGGAGCAGGGGGTTCCATGTCGCGCAGCGTGTTGATTTCTGGTGGCTGCGGCTTCCTCGGCTCACATCTGGTCGACCGTCTGTTGCGGCGAAGCGATCTGGAAAAGCTGATCGTCGTCGACAATCTTTGGACCGGGACGCGAGACAACGTCGCACATGTCGCCGATCCGCGTTTCGATCTGCAGATTGCCGATGCCGAAAGCTTTTCATCCCTTCAACGCTTCGATGAGATCATCCATCTCGCGTCGCCGGCTTCGCCGCTTTGGTACATGCGCGAGCCGGTACGCACGATCAAGGCCAACATCGGCGGCGCGCTCAATCTTCTGACGCTGCTCAAGCCCGGCGGCCGTTTCTGCTTCGCCTCGACCTCGGAAGTCTATGGCGACCCCCTGGTTTCACCCCAACCCGAGAGTTACAGGGGATCGGTGGACTGCACCGGTCCCAGGGCCTCTTATGATGAAAGCAAGCGCTGCACCGAGGCATTGCTGTTCGAACAGCAGCGGGTTGTCGGGCTCGACATTCGCGTCGTCAGGATTTTCAACACATATGGGCCGCGAACCCGCATCGACGATGGACGCGCCGTTTCGAACTTTGCCATCCAGGCTCTGACAACCGGGGTGCTGACGGTCTATGGCGACGGGTCCCAATCGCGCAGTTGGGGTTATGTCGACGACATCGTCGAGGGGCTGGAACGTTACTTCTGGCGCGACGGCATCTCGCATCGCGGCCCTCTGAACATCGGCAACGATCACGAGGTTTCCGTCCTGCGCATCGCGGAATTCGTCAGGTCGCTTGTCCCCGGCAGCCGCATCGAGCACCACCCTCCGGCTCCCCAGGATCCGACAAATCGGCGTCCGGACCTGACGTCGGCGAGGCATGTCCTTCCTGGCTGGGAAGCCAGGACGGGCTATCAGGAAGGCATCGGGCGCACCTTCGATTGGTTCCGTCAGCGAATTGCGGCCGGAACCGTTGCGGCCCCAACGGCCTGACGCGCCCGGCGTCGCGGCCAAAGCTCTTTCCTGGCTGCCCACTTGGTCACCACCGCATCGGGCGCACCCATCGGCGAGCCCTGGCCGTATCCGCATAAAGATATTGACTGCATGTTTAGTCATAGTTACTCCTGAGGTCGCGAATTGAGTTGGACAGCCGGCGCCAGCCGGTGAATGGCCACCATGAAGAGGGGAATATCTCGACTGCGATGCGGCTTGCCGTTGCCGGTGCGCCGCATGCCGCAAATGCGATGCCGACGGCCGTTCTCGTGCCGTCGATCGGCATTGTCGCCGCCATCTTTTCGTCAGCAGGAAACGGACCTGAGGCCGTAACGCCGCCGGTCCCAACAATGGGAGCATACAGCATGAACTGGAAACTGACCGCGACGGCCATCGGCCTGTCGCTGCTGACTGTCACGGGCGTTGCCCATGCCGACGGCGAACTCAACATCTACAATTGGGGCAACTACACCAGTCCCGAGCTGATCAAGAAGTTCGAGGAGACCTACAAGGTCAAGGTCACCGTCACCGACTATGATTCCAACGATACCGCCCTGGCCAAGGTCCGGCAGGGCGCCTCCGGCTATGACATCGTCGTGCCCTCGGCGAGCGTCGTGCCGGTCTGGATCAGCGAAGGTCTGCTCTTGGAGACCGATCCCAACAAGATGGAGAACTTCAAGAACGTCGATCCCAGGTGGGTCGATGTTCCATTCGATCCAGGCCGCAAATATACCGTTCCATGGCAGTGGGGAACGACCGGCATTTCGGTGAACAAGTCGGTTTATGCCGGCGACCCCAACACATCGGCGATCTTCCTCGACCCACCCCCCGAACTCGTCGGCAAGATCAATGTCGTACCCGAAATGGGTGACATCATGTTTCTCGCCATCGCTTACGAGGGTGGCAAATATTGCAGCAGCGACATGCAGATGCTGAAGAAGGTGCATGACAAGCTGGTGGAGGCCAAGGCGAAATGGCTTTCGCTCGACTATGCGGCCGTCGATGGCCTGGGCAGGGGCGACATCGCCGCGGGCGTCAACTGGAACGGCATATCGCTGCGCGAGCGGCTTGAGAACGACAAGATCGTCTATGGCTATCCCAAGGAAGGCTATCCGATCTGGATGGACAATGTCGCTGTCCTCAAAGACGCCAAAAACGTCGACAACGCCAAGCTGTTCCAGAATTTCATCATGGATCCGCAGAATGCGGCACTGATCTCAGCCTTTGCGCGTTATTCGAACGGTATCAAGGGCTCGGAAGCCTTCATGCCCGACGACATGAAGACCGCGCCGGAAGTCAACATTCCCGCCGATTTCGCCGCCAAGGGCCAGTTCATGCAGGCATGCCCGCCCGACGTGCAGGCGCTCTACACGAAGATCTGGACCGACCTGCAGAAATGACCTGACCAGGCTTTCCCGCGCCGCTGCACGCGGCGCGGTCATCTCCGTCCATGCAACGCGATGCGCAGATCGCAGGAGACTTCCCATGACCGATCTCGACCTTTGCTACATGCCGGCCAGCGAGGCGCTGCGGCTGTTCAAGGCAAAGAAGCTTTCGCCCGTCGAACTGATGCAGGCCACCATCCGCCGCGCCGAAGCCACCAAGCCGACGATCAACTGCCTCACCTTCACGCATTTCGACGAGGCGATGGACCTGGCCAGGAAAGCCGAGGCGAAATACGCCAGGGGGGCCCGTACCGGGGCGCTCGAGGGACTGCCGATCGGCATCAAGGACGAGAGCTACATCAAGGACAAGCCGACCTCGCACGGCTCGCTGCTGTCCCGGGATGCCATCGGTGGCCATACCTCGACGATGAACGAGCGCATCATCAAGGCCGGAGGCATTGTCCATGCCCGCACGGCGACGCCTGAATTCAGCTGCGCCGGCTACACCTGGTCGAAACGCTGGGGCGTGACGCGCAATCCGTGGAACCCGGAATTCACGCCCGGCGGTTCGTCCGGCGGTGCCGCGGCGACGCTGGCGTCCGGCACGTCGTCGATCGCCACCGGCTCGGACATTGCCGGGTCGATCCGAATTCCCGCGTCGGCCTGCGGTCTTGTCGGCTTCAAGCCGCCTTACGGGCGCAATCCGGACGAGCCGCCGTTCAACCTCGATTTCTACTGCCACACCGGACCTTTGGCGCGAAACGTCGGGGATGCGATCCTGCTGCAGAACGTGATGGCCGGACCGAGCCCGCTCGACATCGCCACGCTCCGCCCCAAACTGCGCCTGCCCAGCGACTACAAGCCGATCAAGGGCTGGAAGATTGCTTTCTCGATGAACCTCGGTTCTTTCGAAGTGGACCCCGATGTGCGCAAGAACACGCTTGCCGCCTGCGATGTGTTTCGCTCGCTTGGCGCCACGGTCGAGGAAGTCGATCTGGGCTGGGGCGACGACGTGCTCAAGGCGGGCATGGCCTATCTCGAACATCTGTTCGGCGCCTCACTGTCGCAACTGCTCAAGGAGCACGGCAAGGACATGACGAGCTATGCCAGGCAGTTCGCCGAGGACGGGCAAAGGTCGAAGGCGACGGACTTTGTCGGAACACTGGAAGTGGCGGCCAGGATGTACCAGACGCTGGGGCCGCTGCTGGAGACCTACGATGTGCTGATCTGCCCGACCAACGCGCTTCCCGCCGTGCCGGCGGAGTTCGATCAGACAACGGGCACGGTCGAGATCAACGGCAAGCAGGTGAACCCGTCGCTTGGCTGGGTGATGACGACGCCGTTCAACATGATGAGCCGCTGTCCGGTTCTATCCGTGCCGTCGGGCCGGGCGGCAAGCGGCGTGCCGACAGGCATCCAGATCGTCGGCCGCACCTATTGCGATGCCGATGTCTTCCGGGCGGCCGTGGCCTATGAGACGGCCAAGGGGCAGTGGTACACAAACGCCGAAACGCGCCCGTCGCTATAACAGGGCGATGCGGCCCTTGCCGCGATCGTGATTGATCTGCGGTTTCGGTTATGGTGAGCCGCGCCGGACACCTCGAATAGACGGATCCGTGGCGGAGCCGGCGATCGCCGGCAGAAGGTCCGAAAGGAGCTGGACGAAGATGGCGCAACAAAAAGCTGCGGCGGCAAAACGCAAAGGCGCAACGGCGAAGAATGGACGTGCCGCAAACGATGCCGCGCCGCCCAAGGACCGTCGGCGCGAACGCGGCGAAGCCAGCGTGCAGCGGATCATCGACGCCACCATCGAGCTCATCGCGGAGGAGGGGCTGGCAAGCGTCACCATGCAGCGCATCGCCGAACATGTCGGCTCGTCCAATGCCCTGGTCGTCTTCCATTTCCGCAGCAAGGAGAACCTGTTTCGCGCCGTCCTGCAGTATCTCAGCGATCGATACGATGAGCTGTGGGTGACGCTGGTGCGAGCGCCCGGCCTGTCGCCGGTTGAGCGGGCCCTGGGCGCGGTCGATTGCGCGCAACGTTTTGCCCGCCAGCACCCGAAATGGGTTTCGGTCTTTGTCGTGTTCTCCAGCGACCGCAAGAGCATGCAGATCTACAATGAGATCGGCCTGCCGAGCGATCTTGCCTACACCGCCGAAGCGCGCGAGTTGCTGATCGAGATTTCGCGCAGCGGCGGTTACACCGGCGTCGACATCGACACGCTGTCGGAGAGCCTGAATTATCTGGTCCATGGCGCCTGGTATTGGGATCATCTCAATCCGTCCAGCCGTGACACCAACGTGCTGCGCAAGACCATGCTGCTCCTGCTGCATCAAGCGTTTCCGCGGCATTTCGAATTGATGCGCTAGAGCAATTCCAGGAAAAGTGTGAAACGGTTTTCCGTCCGGAATTGCGCCAAACAAGGAGTTGGAGTGGTTCGCCGTTTCCGTGAAGCGGTGAACCGCTCTGACCGCTTTCAGGGCTGCCGCAGATGGCAGCCGGCCTGCCGCTTCTGTTCCAGATACTCGTCGACGAGCTGGCGGTAGCGCACTTTGCCGAAACTCGGGAAATGGCCGCCATGCACGACCGAGACATCGAGGTCGCGCATACGCAAGAGCGTCGCCATGTAATCGGGGATGTCCGAGTGGTAGACATCGTCGATCAGCGGGCCGTCATAGATGATATCGCCTGATAACAGGATGCCCGTCCTGTTTTCATAGAGCGCGATGCCGCCGGGCGAATGGCCGGGCGTGTGGATCACCTCGAAGGCACGATCGCCGAGATCGACGACGTCCCCATGCTCGAGCAAACGGCCGGCCGGTGCGGGCAGAATGCCGTAGCGCGCCGTGTTCCAGCCTTGCGGCTGGCAATCGAACATTTCGTCGGTCGCATAGGTGCCGGCTGCCGTCCACTCGTTACGCGGATCGGCGAGGATCCCGGCCTCGGCGGCGTGCACGCACCGTTCGGGAAATTCGTGGTGGCAGCCTATATGATCGAAATGCGTGTGGCTGGCGACGCAAATCAGCTTGCGCTCGCTGACCAACGGCACGTGACGCCTGAGGCTGAAATGGCCAAGCCCGGTGTCGAACAGAAGGTCACGATCGCGGCCGCGCACATGCCACATATTGCAGCGGAAGAACGGTTTTATCCAAGGCTCGTGGATCAAGGTCACGCCATCGCTCATGCGGATGGTCTCGTACCAGTCTGGTGCCTCGATGACCGCAAGCGTTGCCATGTTTCAATCCGTCAGAAAGTTCAGTCCGTCAGCAGGATGATCTGGTCGGTATCGCAGGAAATCGCGACCCTGTCGCCCGGCTGGACGGTCGCCGTCGCGGGCAATTTGGCGATGAAGTGGAGCGAAGGGTCCTCGACGGAAACGGCGAGCACGCGCTTGAAGCTGCCCTGGAAAACCACGTCGCTCACCTCGGCCGTGCCGAGCCTGACACCGCCGCGCGCCTCGCCGAGGACAAGATGCTCCGGGCGTATGGCCAGCGCAACGGTAGAGCCGACCGGCAAGGCGCCGGGCAGCGAGACCGGCCCGACCGGCGTCGCGACGGTGCTTGTCCTGTCGCTGGCCTCCGTGACCGTGCCGGCGAGGATCGTGCTTTCGCCCATGAAGGTCGCCGAAAAACGCGTCGCCGGCCGTGCGTAGACGCGCTCTGGCGGACCTTCGTCCTCGATGCGCCCGTCATTCATCACCACGCAATGGTCGGCCAGCGCCATCGCCTCTTCCTGGTCGTGCGTGACATGGATAAAGGCGGTGCCGACGCGCTTCTGGATCGCCTTCAATTCATCCTGCATCTGCCGGCGAAGTTTGAGGTCGAGGGCGCCGAGCGGCTCGTCGAGCAACAGCACCGCCGGCTCGATCACCAGCGCCCGCGCCAGCGCCACGCGCTGCCGTTGGCCGCCGGAGAGCTGATGCGGCTTTTTGTCGAATGCAGAGGCGAGACCGACCAGCGCCAGCGCCTCGCGCGCCTTTGCGGCGCGTGTCGCGCCGTCGACGCCCTGCATGCGCAGGCCGAAGCCGACATTGCTGCCGACGCTCATATGTGGGAACAGCGCATAGTCCTGGAACACCGTCGTCGTCGGCCGCTTGGCCGGCGGCACCGACGTGCAATCCTCGCCACGGATGAACACCTTGCCTTCGCTGGGGGTGACGAAGCCGCCCAGAATGGACAAGAGCGTCGTCTTGCCGGAGCCGGACGGCCCGAGCAGGATCGTGTAGCTGCCGGGCTCGATCTGCAGCGAGACATCCTTCAGCACGGTGTGCTGGCCGAAGCGATGCGAGACACTGCTGATGTCGACGAGGGGCGCGCTCATGCGGGCTTTCTCCGAAGCAATGTCAGTTCAAAAAACACCACCAGCACGATGGAGACGGCGAAGACCAGCGAGCCGACGGCATTGGTCTTGGGATTGAGGCCGGAACGCAGCAGGTTCCAGATCTCGACCGGCAGCGTGGTGTCGAAGCGGGTGAGCAGGAAGGAGATCACGAATTCGTCCCAGGAGAAGGTCATCGACAGGAAGAAGCCGGCGAAGATGGCCGGCGCCATGACCGGCGCGGTGATCAACAGCAGCACCTTCCATTCCGGCGCGCCGAGGTCGCGCGCGGCGCGCTCGATGTTGATCTGGTGGTCGCCCATCTGGCTGTAGATGATGGCAAAGCACAGCGGCAGATTGATCACGACATGGCCGATGCCGGCGGCAAGCAAGGATTTCGGTACGCCGGCCCAGTTGAACAGCACCAGCAGCCCCATGCCGATGATGAGATAGCTGACCGTCAGCGGCAGGGTGATCAGCCCGCGCAGCAGGCCGGAGCCGGGCAGGACGAAGCGGGCAAAGCCCCAGGCGGAAAGGAAGCCGAGCGTCACGGCGGCGAGCGACGAGATGGACGCGACCAGCAGCGAATTGACCAACGCCGACGTCAGCCGTGGGTCCGAGAGCACTGCGTCGTACCAGCGCAGCGACGGGCCGGTGAAAGGCGGGATCGGGAACGACGTCGCCTGCAGCGAAAACAGCACCAGCACGATCACGGGCAGGAAGATGAAGCCGTAGACGGCAAGCGCGTAGAGCCAGGAGGCGATGCGGACAATCCTGCGCATCTCAGGCCCGCTCGATCTTCAGCCAGCGGGCGCAGGCGAGATAGGCGATGGTGACCACCGCCATCAGGATGATCGACAGCGCCGAGGCCAGCGGAAAGTCGCCGCGCCGGCCGATCTGCATCATCACCAGCTGCGGCATCAGCAGCTCGTTGTTGCCGCCCAGGATCTGCGGCGTGATGTAGTCGCCGATGCACAGCACGAAAGTGAGGAAGGCGCCGACCATGATGCCGGGCAAGGTCAGCGGCAGCACGACATGCAGGAAGGTTCGCACCGGCCCGGCGCCGAGATCGGCGGCCGCCTTGCGGTAGCTCGGGCTGAGCTGCTTGAGATTGGCGAAGATCGTCAGCGTCAACAACATGACGAAGAAGTGCACGAAGCCGGTGATGGTGGCGAAACGCGTGTTGGCGAGATGCATAGGCTCGCTGATGAGGCCGGAGCCGGTCAGCGCCCGGTTTACGACGCCGTTCTGCGCCAGCACCAGCAGCCAGGAATAGGAGCGCACGACATAGGAGGTCCAGAACGGCAGCACCGCCAGCATCAGCGCCAGCCGCTGCCAGCGCTCCGGCACCTGTTCGGCGAGGATCCAGGCGAAGGGATAGGCGAGCAGCACCGATACTACGGTGACGATCGCGGTCACCTCAAGCGAGTTCACCATCGCCTGCCAGTAGGAAGGGTTGGTGAAGAACTGGCTGTAGTTGGACAGCGTGAAGCCGCCGCCCTCATGCGCCGTCAGGCTGGAAAACCCCATGGCAATGAACGGCAGCACGAAGAACAGCAGCGTCCAGCCGAGCGCCGGCGTGACCAGCGCCCAGGGCAGAGCAGAGCTCGCCCGGGGCAGAGCAGAGCTCGCCCGGGGCAGGGTACGGCCCGCCCGGGGCAAGGGGTTGTTTCCAGCCGAGCTCATGAGCGCTATCGGCTCATTTCGCCTGCAGCATTTCGGTCCACATGTCCTGCATCTTCTTGTCGAGATCGGCGTTCGGCGCCGGATAGGCCTGGGCACGCGTCAGGAAGCCCGGCTGTTCGTCGAAGCGCAGCACCTTCTTCTGGTCGTCGGTCAGTGCTGCCTTGGTGTTGGCCGGCATGCCCCAGTAGCAGGAGGAGGTGGCAAGCCGCGCCTGGCCCTCCGGGCTCATAATGTACTGGATGAACTTCAGCGCCATGTCCTTGTTCTTGGAATCCTTGAACATGGCCAGCGACTGCGACCACAGAACCGCACCTTCTTTCGGGATGGAGAAGTCCAGCGCCGGGTTTTCCTTGGCCAGGCCCGCCGTCACCCATTCGCCGCCGCCGACCAGTATGTCGACCTCGCCCGTCGCCAGCGCCGTCTGGCTGGCGGTCACTTCGCCGACCAGCTTGGCATTGGCTTTCATCTTCAAGAGCTCGTCCTTGAGGGCGGGCAGGTCGGCTTCGGTGAGATCGGCCGTCTTCTTGCCGATCGCCAGTGCGGCCATGCCGATGACCGGCAGGTAGTAGTCGTAGATGGCGACCTTGCCCTTGTACTTGTCGCCGGTCAGGGCCGCCATCGACTGCATGTCGGCCGGATCGACCTTGGTCTTGTTGTAGCCGATCGTGTTGTAGCCGAACTTTTCGGTGATGCCGTAGCGCTTGCCGCCGACCATGGTGGAGCCGTCCATCTTCACCTGCGCAAACAGGTCGGCCAGCGGCAGCTTGTCTTCCGGCAGCGGCTCGAACAGGCCTTTTTCGACGCCGCGCGGCACGTCGATCGAATCGATCACCATCACGTCCCAGTCGCCCGGCTGCGACTGTTCGACGATGGCAAGCCCGGCGCCGGTGCCCTCGAACTCCTTGACGTTGACCTTGACGTTATTGGCCTCCTCGAAGGGCTGCAGCAGCGCCGGATCGGCATGGTCGCACCAGATCAGCGCGTTGAGGTCGGCGGCATGCGCGCCGGTCGCAAGCAGCAGCGCCGCGGCTGCGGCAGCAGCGAGCAAATGGGTCTTCAGGACGGAAAGCGGATTGCTGGCTTTAGCGGACATCGAGTGTTCTCCCTTGCCTTTGTGGCTTCTTGCAAAAAATTGAACCAATTCTAAAATTGAGTCAATTCTGTTTTTGTGGCAAGAGGCTGGAATGAGCGGATTGCGGGCAAGGCAAAAGGCGGACCGGCACAGGCGCATCATCGAAGCGGCGGCGGAACTGTTTCGAGAGGCCGGCTATGAGGGCGCCAAGATAGAGGCGATCGCCACGCAGGCCGAGGTCTCGGTCGGCACCATCTACAACTACTATGAGAACAAGGGCGACATCCTCGGCGCCATCGTCTCGCTGGAGGTCAATGAGGTGCTGAATGCCGGGCAGGGCGTCGTCGCCAGGCCGCCGGCCAATGTCGGCGATGCGCTGGATACGCTGATCGGCATCTACATCGAGCACTCGCTGCACTATCTCAGCAAGGAGATGTGGCGGCAGGCAATGGCGATCTCGACGCAACTGCCCGACAGCCCGTTCGGCCAGGCCTACACCGCGCTCGACCGCGCGCTGACCGAACAGATCCGCGCCCTGATCGCCCGGCTGCAGGCGCTCGGCCTGGTGCGCCAGGACATCGACGGGGCGGCGCTCGGCGAACTGATCTTCAACAACATGAACATGATGTTCATCGAGTTCGTGAAACGCGACGCGGCGAGGATACCGGAGCTGCGCGCAGCGATACGGAGGCAGAACCGGATTTTGGTGGCGGCGATCGGGGTGTGAGGGAGTCAGGAGCAGACAGGAGAAAATCGTCGGTTCGGCATATTGTCATTTCACACCAGCGCTCGCCTCTTGAGTTGAATTTAAAACCTGGTACAACTTAAGGGAGCATAAAAAGGGGAGGCGTAAATGGGGGCGTTTTCCATCTGGCATTGGGCGATCATGCTGCTGTCGATCGGCGTGCCTGTTTTCTTTGCTGTTCGATCGGCCGCGAAGCCGTCGCAGAATCCTGAGGCTCTTGTGGGCTTCGGCGGCTGGCTGATGCTGCTGGCTATCGGTCAGGCATTGTCACCGCTGCGCACACTCGCCGAATTGGGGGCCTCCAGCGATGGCTACAACCAGCTCATGCTGGTGCCGAATGGACCCATGGTGGTCTATGGCGAGGTTGCCCTGCTGCTGGCATTCATGGTGTTTCAGCTTGTGGTGCTCGTTGCCATGCTGAGGCGGAGCCTTCGGTTCAAGCCGTTGTTTCTCATCCAATGGCTCGCAATCCCGGTGGCGGTCATACTGGACGCGATCTGGGTCTCCACCGCGATCGGGGTTTCGGTTCGGAAAGTGGTCACTGGCGAGGCGCTTGCGACGTACATAGTCTCGTTTGTGCTGATAGGGCTCTGGGTCGCCTACGTCTACAAGTCCGTCAGGGTGCGGAACACCTTCACCAGGGTTGGGTCATCCACCCAGGTTGCTGGCGCGTCGTAGAAGAAGGCACAACTTGGAATGTTGGAACTGCGCGCGGCGATCCGCGGGCAGAACCGAATTCTTGTGGCGGCGATTGGGGTGTGACCTCGTGCACCACTATGTCGCCATCGAACCTGGAACGGCCAGATCCTGAGCCGACCGACCTCGACCATCATCCGTGACGGCTGCGACCTTTTGGAAGGTCTTTATTTCGGCCTCATTTATACGTGCTGCCCGCGCTCTCGCCTGGAGATCAACCAGGCGCGCCACGAGCGCTTGCGACGTCTCGACTTCAGGGTTCATCATTTTCATTTGTCCGATTGAGTGGCGATTTGACGAGCGCAACCCGCCGGCATCCCTGCCGGCGGGCCTGGCCGGTTCGAAGTTTCAGTCGTAGACTTTCACAATCTTGCGTGTGCTCGGGTCCACCAAAACCGTTCGGTTGTCGACCACCGTGTAGCGGTATTTGACGTTGGGAACCTCGTGGAGTTCGACCGTGTCTGGCAGAGCCGTGCCGACATTCAACTCCACCCCCGGAAGCTTCACAGAAGCCAAGGGTTGCTTCTTCACGTATTCGCGCACGACGGTGTCCTGTTCCGGTGTGATAACCACATCCTGTGCCGCAACCGCGCCGACGCTGGCCAACAGCAAGAGCGCCGCAGCGGCGCTGCTTAGGTGCATCCTCATTTGTTTTTCTCCTCTTGTAACCTGGCGGCAGCACGATCGGCTGGGCGCCAGCCACCCGAACACGTCGCCAGGCCAAACGTTCCTCATACGGGCCTCTGTCTGAATCTGCGCAGGACCAAAGTCTGGTTGGAAAACGCAATGGTCTTACCCGTTGGGAGTAGGCGGAACGGCTTAGGCCTAAAGGTTGTTGTCTCTCCAATTCGGAGAGAAACAGTGGAAAAAAGTGTCGGCCAGGCGCGATGGTTGCTCGCACCGATTTTCGCAACAGCCATCACCTTCCTGGTGATGGGGGTCGTTCTTGGCTGACATGGCGTGGATCGGCGCAGCTACGTCCCTTCCTGCGCTGATAGGACCCGTGAGCTGCTTCGGCGGCTGGCGGGTCCTGTATTTCACCGTGCGCCCATGCATGCTCATTCGGCAGGCGTGGGCGCATTTCTAGCACATGTACCTTGGGAGGTTTATTATGGATCGGCGATCCTTCTTGACTGCAATGTTTGGCGTTGCCGGGGCAGCGGCCCTTGCAAGCGCTGTCCGCCCAACTGACGCAATGGCGGGTGTTCCAGGGGCCGGACACGGCATCCTCGATGAACTTGAGACGCCACAAACAGAGACCTTTGAAGAAGACGCACAGGCAGAAGTGCAGCAAGTCTACCATCGGGACTGGCACTACCGTCCCCACCGCCGCCGGCGGGGCTGGAGACGGGTTTGCCGCAGTTATTGGCGGCATGGTCGCCGTCGCGTCCGGTGCTACCGCCGACGTGGTCCTTCGGTCGTCCTTCGATTTTAACTGATTTCCCGCCTCGGCCCGTTCCGGCTCACGCGCCGAGAACGGGCCGGTTCAGATTCTTTTCGGTGAACGATGACAATGACATTGGTCCACAGATCGAATGAGAGTGGCAGCGCGAACCAACCGGGAAATGGCAACGATGATCGTGCGCCCGGGTTTGTGGCCTCCGTCGCTTTGCCGGACAGAGAAAACATTGCCGACCTTGTCAGGCGAACAGAGCGCATGGCCATCTTGGTGGTTCTTGGACTGAGCGGCTGGTTGATGCTCGTCCCCGCTATTTATCTTGTGCTGACGCACGGGATATGAAGCTTGCGGGACATCCGTGCGCGCCCAGGGTTGGATTGCAATCGCATCGGATCGCGGCTTCCGCAGCCGTTTCGTGTCACCGGCAATGTGGGCGGGACGGGCTGTATTGCTGGCGCGAGGCGCAGGTGCTTGGATCACCGCGGCCTACGTCCGGCATGCTTGGAGCGCTATAATCCAACTAGCCGAACGTAATCGGCTTCTGGCTTGCCGTAGGTGCCGTTTGCGCAGGCCGCAAGTCCGCTGCGGTCCCTGATGTGCACTTCGCCACGTCGAGAATAGATGAAACCACGTCCTTCCAGCACTTGCAGCCCAACGGTAACGCCTGGGCGTCTTGCTCCAAGCATGACGGCGAGAAACTCATGGGTGATCGCAAGGCGCTCGCCGTGGACCCGATCGTCACACATTAAAAGCCAGCGCGCCAACCGCTCTTCAAGGTTTGATTTTGCGTTGATCAGGGCCGTATAGCTGGTCTGGATGTGGAAGTAGTGGACATAGCGCAACAGGAAAAGGCGCAACGTTGGGCTGTTCGCAAGAGCCTCCTTGAAGGGCTCGGTTCCCATCCTGAAAGCGCTGCCGGCCGACTGAACGTAACATTGATGCGCTGCATAGTCAGCGCCCATCACGAGCGCGGCACCGGTCATTCCCTCAAAGCCGACAAGGCCTACCTCGGCTTCCTTACCTGAAGCCGTCGCGACCACAGAAGCGATGCCGTCCTCCAGGAAGTACACCGTCTCGATCTCCGAATCGGCTTTCTCCAAGGTCATTTTCGGCTCGAGGTCACACAGTTCAAGGTGTGGCTGCAAAAGCCCCAGGTCACCAGGGTCAAGCCTGCGCAACAATTGGTTTCTGTAGGAATCGTTCTCTGGATTGGTCATAGCTCAATCCCGCTTGGGGCAAGAGCTTTCCAATCTCCCTGCCGTCTGCGCCCGTAGACACGTGCAGACGATTTAAAAAATATACGCCCTCTGGCGCGCGATTGACAGTGAAATGCGACCTGATGCGCGGCGTCCCCTCAGCCGCCGAATTACAAAACAGGGGTGTACAAAGTTAAAGGGTTGGAATCGTACAGAACTCTGCTTCGTACGAATCCGACAATTTGTGATCGCAGCCAACGAGCCGGCATGATGTACATGGTTATCAATGTCGAGGCAGAGCGACGAGAGGGCACTGGTAGGACCGACTGGCAAGGCGACGGCTGTGCCCCATAACGGGTCAAAAGTTTGGCATCTAAATTGCTTTCACAGGTATGGGGTGGGCGAGAGCCCGTCGCTTCGCAAATGGAGCGGCGGGTCTACCCTACCAGTGACTGTCGAATGGCCACGGCAGCAGAATGTACCGCCTTTCAGCAGAAACTAACGGAACATCCGTACTCGCCCAAAGTTGGATTGCAGGAAGCATCGCATGCGGGCTTCCGCAGCCCGTTTCGTGTCACCGGCAATGTGGGCGGGGCGGGCTGTTTTGCGTTGGTACGCAATTTATACCGCTGACTACTTGTGGGTAATCCAGTCCAACAAGCCAACGTCAACCTGCTCGCACCCGACATATTCGCGGACCAAGCTTTCAGCCAGGTGGCGCCATTCACACTCGGGAACGCCTGTTTCCCTGACCAGGTTTCGAAACGCCGAGCGGAGAATGTCGGCATCGAAGGCCGAGACGGCAACAGGACCTGGCTCCGGATCTCCCTCCCGGGCCATGTCATCGCGATGACGTTGGCGAAGGCGCTTGAGCAGTTCGCGCGAGGCCTCGATTGCGCGTCGGGAGTGGTCCATATCACGGCGAAATGAGGCAGTTCCGGCCAGGGAATGGTGCCGCAACCGAAAGCTGGTTTCTATAACCGCGCGTGCGACTTCTATATGCGTTTCTGCCATCGCGGCCTCCCTTCCTGCGAAAGGATTTATTTACTCTCTTGTCACGCGTGACCCAAGAAGGATTCAACGTACGGTTTGATACGAAGGGGTGGCGCGCAGATGGGCATGGTCCCGAACGAACGAAGGGCCTGAACGGCAAACTATTTGCGATCCAGGCCCCTAGCCGTCGGGTTCGTGGCGACATTGCGCCCGCGGAATGCCGTTCACAAGCTGGACCTTGGTCTTGCCATTCCCGCGGAGGGCGTCAAAGTCGGAGACGCGCTGAACAGTTAGAACTTCATCGCGATGCCGACGCGGAAATCGTGCGTCTGAAGCGTGTGTTCCAGCGTGCATCCGCCGCCACAATATTCAAGCGACTTCTTGCCGAAGAAGGAGAAGTCGTATTCGCCGCGCAAGAACACGTTGTGTGTGAGCGCGACGTCGATGCCTGCTCCAACAACACCACCGACCAAGGTGGCATCCCGCTCAGCGTTTCCACCCGGGTAGAATGTCTTCAGCTTTGCAGCGGTTACACCAGCCGTGACGAACGGCATGTTTCTGGTGCCCCCGGACGGAATCGAACCGCCGACCTTCGGTTTACAAAACCGCTGCTCTACCAGCTGAGCTACAAGGGCACGGCGCTCCGGTTAGCATATTTGTTGCGCCAGTAAAGACAAAACTCCGTTTTTTCCCGGCATGCCGCATGGGCCGTCGGCGAGGGCATCCTGAAAACCGCCGGATTGCTTCCTACATCTAGGGAAGGGTGCAATCGCTTCGAGCAGGGGTGTCGCATGATCAGATTTGTCATCATTCTCCCGATCATCTTCGTGGCCTGGATGCTGCTGGTGAAGATCATCAGCGACGTGAAGAAGGCCAATGTCGACTGGAACGGCGTCACCACCATCATCGGTTTCATCGCGCTGGCTTTCTGGCTGCGCCATGTCACGGGGATGGGGTGAGGGAATAGGGGAATAG
>NZ_RZQT01000072.1:0-31514 GCF_003998485.1 Mesorhizobium sp. M7A.F.Ca.CA.001.04.2.1 | reverse complement strand
GCCCATAAGCTACTCACGCTGTTCTGGCTGGGAATGAGGAACAGCGGGTGCACCAGGTTGGACAATTCCAGCCAGGCTCTCAGAACGGGTGGGCATTACTATACTTTCTGAAGAAACTGACGAGTGAGGGGCTAATTGCCGCCTTAGGGCGGATTTTGTTGGGAAAAGGGTGGGTAAGAGTATGAGTTCCACAGTAGAACTGCATAAATACACTTCGGTAGAGCCGGCAGGAATTCCGTCCGGCGGAAAAGCAACGGTCCATGAACAAGTAGGCAGAGAATGCCTCCTCATCTTGGACGGAAGGGCGCTAGATCGCGAATGTCTGGCATCGGCCTTGGAAGACCACGAACTCGGCATGGCCGTCGAGGCCAAGGGTTCGATAGACGAATGGCGCGTGAAAGAGGGGATGATCCTTGCAGCCATTCTTTTCAACCTGGGCGGCCGGAAAGTCACCGACCATGGCATAGCGGATCAGATCAGGCGCATTTCGTCCGAGTTCAGGTCGGTGCCTGTGGTGATCTTGGCCGACACAGAAGACCTTGCACAGATACTGGCGGCTCTCGAATGTGGCGCACGTGGCTACATTCCGACCTCTGTCGGGATCGACGTCTGTGTCGAGGCGATCAATCTTGCGGTGGCAGGAGGCATTTTCGTTCCTGCAAGTAGTGTCCTGTCCATGCGGCACCTGATAGATTCAGGCAGCCTTGAAACACCTTTGACAGGCATGTTCACGCTCAGACAGGCTGAGGTCGCCCAGGCGCTCCGACGCGGCAAGGCGAACAAGATCATCGCCTATGAGCTGAACCTGAGAGAAAGCACCGTGAAGGTGCACATCCGCAACATCATGAAAAAGCTTAAGGCGACCAACCGGACGGAAGTCGCTTACAAGGTCAACGATCTCTTCGCCGAAGGATCTCTGGCTGTGGAGTGACGAAGCAAATGAGACGCTAACTTTGGTTAAATCGTGCGGACCGTTTTGCTCTCGCGTAGCGTCTGATCTGGGGGATGATTGCTGCACAATTGAGGGACCTCCGTCCCGCTGGACACCCGTGGTGGGCGCCCCGCATATAGCCAGCTCCCATATGTCCTGTTCCTAAAGACTAACCATTGCGAGGCGTCCAAAGCACGCCTGCCTCACTGTCCAGCAACCAGCCGGAAGTGACACTTCGTCAATGGCGAGGACCAGGTTGCTGCTCTCTCGTGGAACTGGTCGTGCCGTCCTGGGGGACCAATCCTTGCGACAGCGACCCCGGAGGGCTATCGCTACAATATTTTGACCTTCCTAAGCGTGAAGGCCTCCGCAAAGTGCTCGGGTGCCCGGCATTCCATTCCACGCAACCGCGCAAGCCCGGCGAATGTCTCCCGATCGAACCAGTCCTTTGAGCGCTGTGTCCCGAAGTGCTCGTGAAGGAGTTGGATCTTGCGTTCCAGCACGTGGGCTGCAATCGGCACATACGCATTGGGTTGGCAAAGATCGCCGTCCCATTTCGGAATCTCGTATTCGAGCACAAGGTGATCGCGGAAAACGTTCCAGGTCAGTTGGTTGACCTCCCTATGGTCCTGATGGGCGTCGAACCTGGCATGGGTTAATATCACGTCGGGATGAACCCTTGATCTTACGTCCATCAGCCAATGCTTTATCGATCGGCTGTGAACTGGGAAATAGCCGTCTTCAAAATCCGCAACGTCGATCGTGGACGAATGGGATCCTTCGAGGAAGGCTTCGGCCGAAGCCCTGGCTTCGGCCGACCGCTGGCCGCCGGCGCTTAAGACGCACCAGTAGACGTGAAGTTTGACCTCCGACGCGATCAGACTGAGGATTGTGCCTCCCGCGCCGATCTCAATGTCGTCGGAATGGGCCCCGACGCACAGAATCGAGAGTTCCTCGCCGCCACGCGCGAGACCAAGCCCCTTCATGATGCGGCCAACCCCATACTACGCCTATTCTTCTCGGCGGTGGCTATCATACTCCAGGGCATGTCGCCCTTTTCGACCATGTCTTCGAGGGATTGCCAATCGCGCAGCGTGTCCATTGAACGCCAGAAACCCTCGTGCTTGTACGCCATCAGCATGTTGTCATCGATCAGACGCTTGAACGGCTCGACAACGAGTTCCTCGCCGTCGCGCATGTAGTTGAAAATTTCCGGACGGAATATAAAGTAGCCGCCATTGATCCAGATCTCCGATGTCTCGGCCGCACGAAACTCGCGCACGCGGCCATCTTCCGCGATGTCGGCCAAATGGTAAGTCAGCGGCGCGTGCACTGCCAGAAAGCACCCGATCTTGCCGCTGGCCTCGAATTTTCCGATCATGTCGTCCAAGTCGACATCGGTCAGGCCGTCGGAATAGTTGGCCAGGAAGATCTTCTCGTTCCTGACGTGATCCTGCGCAGCCCACAGGCGCTCTCCAATGCTGCGCCAAATACCGGTATCGAGCAGAGTGATGCTCCAGTCCTTGATTGTGTCGCCGAGGAGCTTGACGTCCTGGCCTCCTCGCGTAACCACGCAATCGGAAAACGTTTGCGGCCGGGTGTTCAAGAAAAAGTCTTTGATCACGTTGGCCTTGTAGCCCAGACACAACACGAACTCGTCATGCCCATAGTCACTATACCATTGCATGACATGGCGCAGGATCGGCTGGTGGCCGAGCGGTATCATCGGCTTTGGGATGCTTTCGGAATAGTCGCGAATGCGGGTCCCGCGACCGCCACAGAAAAGAATGACTTTCATTTCTCGTACTCCGACGGATCGATTACGGTCACGAAAGGAATCGGCACTACGAATTTCGCGTTCCAAGCGGCGACATGGCGCATCTGCTGAATGATCTCGTCCTTCAGATTCCACGGAAGGATGAGGATGTAGTCTGGCTTAGCCTCGTCGATTGCGTCGACGGGCTTGATCGGGATGTGCATTCCAGGTGTATAACGCCCGTGCTTGTACGGGTTGCGGTCCACTGTGAAATCCAGGAAGTCGGTGCCGATGGCGCAGTAGTTCAGCAGCGTGTTTCCCTTGCCAGGCGCGCCGTAACCGCAAATCGTCTTGCCCTCTTCCTTGGCCGAAATCAGGAATGCCAAGAGATCACGCTTCGCGCGCTGCGCCTTGTAGCCGAAAGAGGCGTAGGTCGACATCTCTCCAAGCCCATGCCTGGTTTCGCGCTCGAGCAATTGGGCGATGCTGTCCTTCCTCGGCCAGGCACTGCCTTCGTGGCAGAGATAGACCCGCAGCGACCCACCGTGGGTGGGAAGTTCCTCGACATCGATCAGCCGCAGCCCGTGACGGGCCGCCATCAGGTCGACCGTCAACAGTGAGAAATACGAAAAATGCTCGTGGTAGATGGTGTCGAACTGGTTCTCCGCCATCAGCCGCTCGATGTGTGGGAATTCGAGAGTGACCATGCCCTCCGGTTTGAGCAGGATCGCCACCCCGGCGACGAAGTCATTGAGGTCTGGCACCTGCGCCAGGACGTTGTTGCCAATGATGAGGTCCGCGCGAAGTCCTTCGCCCACCATTTGATTTGCCAGCCGGACGCCGAAGAAGTCGACCCAGGTGGCCACCCCCTTCTCGATCGCGGCGCGCGCGACATTGGCTGCCGGCTCGACGCCCAACACAGGAACGCCGAGTGGCAGAAAATGCTGCAGCAAGTAACCGTCATTACTTGCGAGTTCCACCGCAAGGCTGTCAGGGCCAAGCCCAAGGCGTCGTGTGATCGTCTCGCAATAAAGTTTCGAATGAGCCACCCAGCTGGTCGAGAACGAAGAGAAGTAGGCGTATTCGCTGAAGATGGTCTCTGGGCTCATATACTCCTTGAGCTGCACCAGATAGCACGTGTCGCAGACAAGCACGTTGAGCGGGTAGTAAGGTTCCATCTGGTCGAGCTGGTCGGGCTGCAGGAACCTCTCGCACGGCGGCGACATGCCAAGATCGACCAGGGTGTGGCGCAGGCGCGACCCGCAGAGCCTGCAGCCGACATTCCGGCTTGCCGCACTATGATCGCGGACGATTTCGACTGCCTGAATGTTCATTCCCCCTGCTCCTGTCTGCTGGTTTGAAAACGGAGACGCGGCGCGCTACGCAGAACCGATGCCTGCCGCGCCTCCGCAGGCAGATGGCCACAGGTTAGGATACAGCCCCCCCTGGTTCGATTTGCCAATCCGTCGGGTGCCTTAATCCTAATAGCGAGCGGGCGGCGGCAATGCCGGCGCGAGGCCCGCCGAACGGGTAAAGCCGTCATCCGGATATACCCCTATCGAAGAGGCCACCTAAGGCTTAGGTAGCCCTTCCAGCGTCGGCTGGCGACGCTGACAATTGCCGCGCCGGTCTTGCTCGGCACGGGGGATCCAAGTGCATGCTGTTTACCGAAACGGAGCTTCAAGGTGTCTGGCTGATCGAGCCTACACTGATGGTTGACGACCGTGGTTTTTTCACCCGTCTTTTCTGCGAAAAGGAGATGGCGGATTGCGGTCTGGCGACCCGATTTGTCCAGCACAGCCGGTCCTGTTCGGTCCAAAAGGGAACTCTCAGGGGGCTACACTACCAAGAGGAGCCTTACGCCGAGGTCAAGCTGGTCTCCTGTGTCCGCGGCGCTATTTTTGATGTCGTCGTGGACCTGCGCCCGAATTCACCGACACGCTACAAGTGGCTTGGCTTCGAGCTGACATCCGAGAACATGAAGCAGGTCTATATCCCCGCCGGATTCGCGCACGGCCTGCAGACCCTTACGGACGGCACCGAGGTCTCTTATCTCATATCGCAGTTCTATGCGCCCCACGCGTCGACGGGCGTCCTCTACAATGACCCGGCCTTTTCGATCCGTTGGCCATTGATGCCGACAGCAATGTCGGAAAGGGACAAGTCCTGGCCCCTTGTCAGACGGCGAACCGGCGCGTCGGCCTCATGAGGCTGCTGCCAAAAGACCATGTTCCGATAACAGTCTGGCGGCGGCGGCGAGTTCCTTGAACGGCAGGTTCGAACGCTCCGCCATGCTCAGAAGCGAATGCTGCCCGTCGGCAAGGTTTAGCACCCAAAGCAGCGACATCGACGTTGCGCCCGACGACTTCTGCCCTCCCAGGGCTGCATAGAGGCCGCGCTTGCCGAGTTGCGGTTCGCCTTTAGGCAAGAGGTTCAACGGCGTCCAGTCCTCTTCGATGATGTCGATTACGTCCGTCAGGATGCGGAAGGAATCCTCGAGATGCTCCGGCCTGATGAAGTCAAGATTGTCGGCCGACGTGTGGTATTCGGGGAATGTGCCGTGGACGCTCCGCTGGAACATGCCGACCGGAAGATCGAAGCCCGGCGAGCAATATTGCCTCTCGTCATAACCGTAAGGGGAGAAATCCAGCATCTTTGCCCCAGCTAGACGCCCGAGCACGTGTGCCATGGCGCGATCGACGAGCGCGTCACCGCGGCGGCTGCGCTTGTATGCCGGGCTTCCTGCGTCACCAACGCATGACAGCACCAGACCATGGTCGATGAGACATGTCCGGTCCTCGTTGCGCGACAGCCACGCGAGCGCGCCGATGGTGCCCGGGGCGAACAGGAAGCGATAGCTGTATCGTGTTTCCCTTGCCTTCAGGCTTCTTGCGAGCGCTGCCAGCAGGGCCAGGCCCGAACAGTTGTCGTTGGCGAGTGAGGGATGGCAAATGTGCGCCGAAAGCAGGAATTCCCGTTCTGTTTGCCCGCGGTGCAGGTATTCTCCGTAGGCGAGGCTGCCGTCTTTGAATTCGGCATCGATCTCCACCCGATAGAGACCGTCGGGCATGTTGGCCACACGGTCATGGGCTGCGCAGAAGCCCCATGTCGGGGTGTAATAGGAAGTGCGGTAGGGAATCACCTTCGGTTGTTCCGGCAGCGTATGGATATGCGGCCTCAATTCTTCGAGCGGCAGTATCCCCTTGAAGGGTAAGCTGTAGTTGACGATGTGCAGGTTGGAGTCAGCGAAATCCACGACCGTTTGTCCGTCCGGGCCTGTGATGCTTGCCGAGCGGATGTTCCATTCCTTGGGAATGGTCCAATCGAAAACCTGCGTCCCGGTCGGCACTTCATGCCGTTCCAAATCGATGTGCCCCGACAAGACGTCCAGCGTTTGTCGCACACCATCTCCGGTGATGCTCCTGCAGATCGGAAACAGACGTTCGGCCAAGGCATAGATTTCATGGCCGAGGCTGACGGACGCTGGCGGCGAGCCGAGTCCGCCGGGATTCACCTGTTCCACACCGCTTATCCCGCCGCTACCTCCAGTCTTTTCGAGGCTTCGGCCACCCGCATCCGACCGTCCAGAAGTCCGTTGGCCAAAAGATACCGGATGTGGCCGATACGCTGGAAGCGCGGCCCCTCGAATTCGTCGAGAGTGACATTCGACTTTCGGTAGGCATGATAGAGCTGCTCGGCCCCTTTGCGCGCATCCCATTGCGGCTTGAAGGCAGGAAGGGCAAGCGCGATCTTGTCGAAGTTAACGCGATAGGAGCGCTTGTCGGGTCCGGCATCGGACGCGAACTCAAGCCGGCAGCCCGGCACGACCTCGGCGACAATCTCGGCGATGTCGCGGATCCTGTAGTTGTGGTCCGTCTGCCCCACATTGAAGGCCTCGTTGTGAATGGTCTCGCGGGGCGCTTCCAGCCCGGCAATGAACGCCCTGGAAATGTCCTCGATATGGACGATCGGCCGCCACGGCGTTCCATCGGATTTCAGCAGGATGACGCCCTTGGTGACCGCCCAGGCCACGAGATTGTTCAGCACGATGTCGAAGCGGAGCCGGGGAGAGAGGCCATAGGCCGTGGCGGGACGGAAATAGGTGGGAGAGAAGCTGCTGTCGGCCAGTTCAGAAATGTCCCGTTCCGAAAGCACCTTGGACCAGCCGTAGGGCGTGACCGGCTTCAGTTCGCCCGTTTCGTCCACCATCCCGTCGCCGGCCTGTCCGTAATTGCTGCATGATGAGGCGAACAGGAAGCGCGACACGCCGGCGTCCTTGGCCGCCTTCGCGAAGCGGACGCTGCCCTTGTGGTTGATTTCGTAAGTGATGTCCGGATCAAGGTCGGACAGCGGATCATTGGAAAGAGCCGCCAGGTGGATGACGGCATCGACCCCTTCGAGGTCGCGCGCATCTACGTCCCTGACGTCTTTTTGGATTGAAGCAATTGAAGCCCGCTGGCCCCCTGCTGTAAAGGTGCAGCGCCGGTAGAGATCGCTGTCATAGCCCGTCACTGAGTGCCCTGCACGCAACAGCATCGGCACCATCACCGAGCCGATATAGCCTTGATGGCCGGTTACCATGACTTTCATCGCGCACCTCTCAAGCCGATAGTGATCGCCAGAAGGCTACTTGGGCTGAAAACAGTGAGGGAGAACGCCAATAGGCGATCAGGATGCCCTGTTGGACGAAGCCTTTGCCGCCAGTGCACCTTTCGGGTGGTCCGAGCCTAATCCTTTCGGAGGATTTTCTTCTGATCACCGTCGCTGATGCTTCCATCGGCCTCGTCATCAGCATTCCCGATCCGAGACTCAATTAGCGCTTGTTGGTTCGATTTCAGCCAGGCCCCGCGACCGCGGATGTTTCGCGCATCGCGGCGTGTCCGGTGTTGAACTCCGCCGACGTGGCGATTCCGAAGGCCACGGCCTCACGCGTCATTGAGCCTTGACGCAGTTGATAGGTATAGGTTTCAAGCCCGTTGCCGTCCGCGGACCGGTTCAGAAGCAACAGATATAGAAACCCGACATAGGCGCGGTCTGTCAGGCCGATCGTGGCATATCTGGTTTCGAATTCGTGCGAGCGCATCATTTCCATGATCATGTCGGGGAGTTTGGTCGCTCCGTCTTCAAGTGCCGCCGACCACTGATTGACGCTGGCCGTGTCGCCCTTGCGGCCAAGAATGAGGCAGTAGACGAAACTTGCCTGCCGCGCCGGTAGGGACTGGTCCGCAGCCGCGGCCTCGGGGTCGCAGTCCCGATGGGGCTTGGGTATCGGCAGGGGGCCGCGGGTGAAGTCCCGTACCGTTTTGTAGGCAGGCTTAGGCTCGCCGGTCCGCCATTTGCCATCTGAGAGAGCCACGAGCCTCACCAATCCCATATTGGCTTCGAAGCCGGGGGCCCAGTAGGCCTCATCGAGCAGTTCGTAGATGTGCGCGGCCTCCACCTTATATTTGTCCTTGAGTTCGCTAAGCCGCGTCATCGTCTGCTTGATGCCGTCAGCCTGCTGGCGCTCGCTGCGCTGACTTCCATAAGGATTGTTGAATTCGGTGACCCAGATCGGCTTGCCGTATCTCGAGATTTCACGGAACGCCCATTCCGGGTCATCGCCGTACATGTGCCACACAGAAATATCCCAGGCGATCCCGTCCTGCTTCATCCGCACGAACGCTCCGGTGTGGCCCCAACCGGCGGTGCCCATCGCCTTCCTTATGCTCGGATCGACCTCTGTCATGCCGTCGGACAGGCCCTTCAAGACAGCGCTCACCTTTACCCATCGCGGGCCGTAGTAATCGAGCGGTCCTGTTCCGCCCGCAGGTCCCCATGCACATGGATATTGCGAACCATCGTCGCGTTTCTCACAGGGCTTGATGATGGCATAGTTTTCCATCTCGTTGCCGAGTTCCCAAACACGGATGTCGTTCTTGAACCTGGTAGCAAGGGTGACCGCCAGTTTCCGGGTGCTCGCGTAGAGCTCTTCCGGACTATCCTTGTCCAGATCGGCGACCGCAGGCGTGATGACGGGCAGGATCTCGATCCCTCTCGCCTTCCCGGCGTCGACGAGGTTGGAGAGCATATCCGCGTTGTCCACGCCTGAAACGTTGACGCGGTACGATTTCAGGCCGAGATCCTTGATGAAGTCGAGTTGCCTTTCCACCGGAATGCCCGGATAGGAGACTATTGGATGGCCATTGATGCCCCAGAGGAAATCGGCTGATGCAGGCGCGGCTGTTGCCAGCAGGCAGGCTGCAACGATTGCGAGACGAAACGACACGGCAACAAGCCTCCCTGCCCGATTTCGAGATCCGGGATAGTGGGGACTGCACACACTTCGCGCAATTTGCCCATACGGTTGAGCGCGGGCTCTCGTTACCCCTTTAGACGGTGGTCATGGCACAGCCTATTTGGACTGGCCTCCACCCGACCGCACCTAACCCTTACCAGCCCGCCCAAATGCCTCGGAGACCGTTCGGGTCCGAGAGAAGGATCGTAGTGATGTGACAGCCATGGCTCCACTCCGTCAAAAGTGGAAGGTAGCTACCGCTAATTCGGGGACGGCTGTCGGATTCCAGGGATGCTATGGTACGGCACTAGGCAAATGACATTGGTTGCGGAGCGCGCTGTGGACGGGAGTGCTGCATGTCACTGAGGGTCGGCGACTGGGTAGAGATTCGGTCCAAGGAAGAAATCCTTCTTACGCTCGACAGAAATGGTCGACTTGAGGAGCTTCCTTTCATGCCACAGATGTTTCAATATTGTGGTCACCGCTTTCGTGTTTACAAGCGCGCGCACAAGACATGTGACACGATCAATTTTGCTGGCGGACGCAAGTTATCCGGAGGCATCCATCTTGAAAACCTGAGGTGCGACGGCAACGCGTTTGGAGGTTGTCAGGCAGCGTGCCTGGTCTTCTGGAAAGAGGCATGGCTCAGGCCTGTGGCGTCCTCGGACGAGGCAATCGCGCCGCGAACCAACGCGGCGAATGGAAAAGGTTGCACGGAAAGCGACGTGCTGGCTGGTACGCGCGCCAAGAGCCAGCCACTTTCAGGTGGTCCGAGATACTCATGCCAAGCCACAGAACTTCTGGATGCGACCACCCCACTTTCTTGGTGGGATGCCCGGCAGTATGTGGAAGACTATGCATCGGGAAATGCCAGCAAAAAGCGTCTCCTGGTCGGATTCATCTATGCAGCAGTATTCAGTATCTATCACTACATGGGCCGTCTGCATCTCGGGAGGCTCTCCGTGATTGTCAGCTGGCTGTATGACAAGGTGCAGCACATTTACGGTGGCGTTTCATTCCCACGATATCGGGGATCGATACCTGCCGGCCAGCCGGTTCCAACCATCAAGCTTGATCTCCAACCGGGGGAGCTGATCAGGGTTAAGTCCTATGAAGAAATCCTCAAGACCCTAGACACGGATAATAAGAACCGTGGCCTGTATTTCGACGCCGAGATGGTCCCCTATTGCGACCATACTTTCAGGGTCCGGTCGCGAGTAACAGCGTTTGTCAATGAAAAGACCGGACTTCTCAACCGGCTCAGGGGACCGGCGGTCATCCTGGAAAAAGTCTGGTGCAATTCGAGATATAGCGATTGCCGGATGCAGTGCCCAAGAGCCGTCTATCCCTGGTGGCGAGAAATTTGGCTGGAACGGGTGCCTGGCGAGGCAATCGCTCACATGGGGCATGCTACGGCAGCTCAAACGGAAACAAGCGCGTATGCAGCCAGTGATACATGACCCACAAGGCCCTCAGTGCCAAAGGCGAACCCCGCAACCTTAAAAGGGAAGCCATTCAAAGTGGCGTCGCCAGGATGGTGAGCCAGGGGGTGAACCTGATTCTCAGGGTGGGCTATATTGCCATCCTGGCACGCCTGCTCAGCCCTGACGATTTCGGCCTGGTCGCGATGGTGGTGGCACTCACAGGCATTTTCGACGTCTTCACCACCGCCGGGCTTTCCTCCGCTACCATCCAAAAGCATGAGATTTCGTTTGACCAGGTTTCGGCACTGTTCTGGATCAACATACTGGTAGGGGTCTTTCTCGCGCTGCTCTGCGCCGCGAGTGCCTACACGATATCAGCCTTCTACCATGAGCCGCGTCTACTCAGGATCGCCATCGCGGTCGCTCCAGCTTTCCTGCTTAACGCGGCCGGCGTGCAACATGCCGCTCTGATCGAGCGCGACTTGCGTTATGTCACACTCAGCGCGATCGAAACGGGTGCCCTGTGCGTGGGCATCCTGTCCGGTGTGCTGCTCGCGTTGCGTGGCTACGGCTACTGGGCACTGATCGCCCCGACACTTATCTCGCCGGCAATCAACAGCCTGGGCTGCTGGATCGCCACCGGGTGGATTCCTGGATGGCCTCGACGCGGCGCCAATATTCGCTCGCTCTTGCATTTCGGTGGAATCGTCACGCTGAACAACCTCGTTGTCTATATTGGCTACAATGTGGAGAAAGTCCTTCTCGGGCGGCTCTGGGGCGCTGCGTCGCTCGGATTGTATACCCGGGCCTTCCAGCTGATTGGCATCCCTACGGCGACCATCAACAGCGCCGTCGGTGCGGTACTGTTCTCGGCGTTGTCACGAATGCAGCATGATCCCGCGCGGTTGCGGAACTTCTACCTCAAGGGATATTCGATCGTCATCGCGGTGACGGTTCCCATCACAATGTTCTCGTTCCTGTTCGCACATGAGATCATCACCGTGGTGCTGGGCTCGCAATGGACGGGGGCGGCGACCATCTTCCGGCTGCTCACGCCTACCATCTTGGTGTTCGGGATCATCAACCCTACATATTGGCTGCTCATCTCGACCGGCAAGCAGAAGCGCAGCCTGTATCTGGCTTTCGCCATCGCCCCTCTCGTCATCACTTCCTACTGCGCAGGAATCTCCTTCGGCCCCGAGGGCGTTGCACTGAGCTACTCGACGGCGCTGGTGCTCTGGCTCTATCCACACCTGGTGTGGAGCCTGCACGGAACGCCGGTTTCAGTCGGGGATCTGTTGCGGACGATCATGAGGCCATGGATGGCCGGCATCGTGGCCTCGGTGGGTGCGCTGGCAGTGCAGCGCTATCTCGGCCCGGAGGTTCCTTCGCTTCTGCGGCTCGCGGCTGGCGGGCTGGTTCTGATCAGTATCTATGCATTCGTCTTGCTGTTCGTCTTGGGGCAGCTCAAGCTGTTTCAGGATGTGCTGCTGGGCTTTCGAGGCGAGGCGCGGGCCGGCGCTTGACGCAGCCCGCGACTTCGACCGGCGAAGGCCCGAGAGAGAAGCTATTTGGAGGGCAAATGGCCAGTATAGCAATCGTCCATAGCTATCCGTACGACGCGTTCTTCGGCGGAGACGGCGCCTATATCCAGGCGTTCGGGCGATATCTCCTGAAGTCCGGCCACGAGGTACACGGGTATGTATCCAACATAGCGCGCGGCCGAAGGAGTCCAGTCTGTAGGAGTGTATATGAAATAGAGCAGTTTTCTTCGTGGCAGGTTCGTCGAAGTATCAGATTGGGCCAGAGAACATTTCTATCCACGGAGTTGCTTCGGTCCGGGCATCTGGCCGGATCGTTCCTTGGACGGAAGACCGCACCTGTTTCCCCAATGACGGACCAGAACTTTTCCAAGGGAGAGACTCAGTGGGTGCTTGACCGTATCGAAGCTGGACGGCCGGACGCCGTCATACTGTTCCACGATGCCGTGCATTTCGCTCCTTGCCTCTCCTGCAACGGTCACAGGGTTTTCTCACTTGTTGGCCATCTTCAGCACCGCAACGGGGCAGCGCGCTGGGAGGCCGGCGCAACCCCCGGCCCGGACAAGAATTGGACTGAGGAAAAGAGATTGTCAAACTCGCTGAAGGCGGCAGAGTGTGTCGGTTTCAACAGCAAGGATGACGCCTCCTACGCCCGCAACCATCTCGGGGTGACACGCGTGATCTCTCTTGGCATGGGCTTCGACAATCACGAAAAGCAACCCGACAGCAATGAGCCCATCGTTCTCTTCGTCGGGAATGCCACAGAGCCAAATCGTGCCGCACTGTCGTGGTTCCTGAAGGAGGTCTGGCCAACTGTTCGAACCTCATGCCCCACGGCAAGGGTTCGCATCGTCGGAACCGCCGCCTTCACATGTGAGGTTACGCCGGCGGCCGGCCTGGAGTGTGTGGGAGCGCTCCCGGACCTCGCTCCCGAATATAGGCGCGCCCAGCTTGTCGTGGCCCCGCTCGTTTCCGGCAGCGCCGGCGTCAAGATAAAGGTGGCCGAGGCCATGTCTTACGGCCGCCCCCTCGTGACGACCTCGATAGGTGTGGACGCAGGTGACCCCCACCAACTTGATGAGGGAGCGATCGTGGCCAATGGTGGTGCAGACTTTGCACAGGCGGTCATCGCGCTGTTGAGCAATGCGGAACTTCGGCGTCAGAAATCCGAGGGTACCGCGCATGTATTCGCCAGCCTCTTTTCCTGCGATGTGTGCTATGGCCCGTTCCTGTCTTGGCTCCGCAAGGCAGGCCAGGTGGCTGATAGCAGCTTGTCATCACAAATGGTGTAGGGAGGCGGGCGCCTCTCTAAAGTGGCACTCGACAGGATTTGATCAGCACTATGCTGTATCCGCATGCTCCACTTGGCGGGTGGACGAGCCCGACCGACCGGAAACCACTGCCAAGGCCCGTCTGACGGCGCCCTTCGTTCGATAAAGATGGCCCAGCGGCGGAAACAGCCTCAATATCGGAGACAGCGAAAAGCTATATCTAAGCAATTCGACGCCACAAGCGGTCCTTCCTCGGACAATATGAGAGACTGCCGACCAATAAGCGGCATCGGCAACCCGGCGCATTGCCATGCGACGAAGCCCCGATGCCGCCGGCATGGCAGCGCCTTCGCACGAGAAGAAGCTGGCGAATACCGCCTCTCGTTCTTTCAATTGCGTTAATTTGTCCGAAAAGTGGACCACCGTTATTTGTGCTGCATGCACGCGTCGGATACCGAGCGCGCCCTCGAATTCCACGATTGAACCCAACCGCGCGAGGCGAAGCACCATCTCCAAATCGGGCGCGTGCGCGAGTGACGCACGGTAGTGACCCACCGCCTTTTGCGCAGTCATCCTGACCAGCACCGCTCCCAAGGCCAGGGACACTCCCAGATGGCCCAGATGACGACAACAGTCTTCAATGAACCGGGCACCCGCCGTTACGCGCCATCCATCTGGTTGACTTGGTTCGGCAAAATCCTTCCCCTCGATCATGCTGAGATCAGACCCTATGGCGAAAGCAGCCCCAGGATTGCTTTCGAGGACATCAACGGCGCGTTGGAGCGAGCCGTCTGTCAGGAGATCGTCGGCGCACAAAAGGATGAAGTAGTCTCCTCGCGCAAGCTCGACGCCTTCGTTGAAGGACGCAATTGGCCCTACATTCCTGGCGTGGCACACGACTTCAACCCGGCTGTCTTGGGCGGCAAGTCGGCGTGCCACTTCCACGCTGTCGTCTGTTGACGCGTTATCGATAACAACAATCCGGAGATCGTCGATGCCTTGCGAAAGCACACTGCGTATACATTGCGCGAGGAACCGATCAGCGTTGTAGCAGGGTATGACTACATTGATGCTGGGCATCAGCACAGGCTCCCCTTACCTGATTGGTCGCCTCGGTTATCGGAGCGACCTGATGTGGGCCAGCACAGGCACCACGCCACGATCGAGGACAAAGACTTGGTTTCCAGGCCCATCCTCCAACAAATCGGCTGGAAGGTCATGCCGTCTAAAAGGCTAGGGGATGACAATCGACCAAAGGCGTAGGGGCAGGTGCAACCTCATCGCCAGCCTCTCCGTCTCATTCAGCTGCCTGTGAAGCGGCCGGAGAGATATCGGGTCAGCGGCACTTCAGCAAAAAGATAAACCAGCACCGAAACGCAGGTGACGGCCATGGGCGTCACGAACAACAGCACCGAGGCGAGCCGCGCCGAATCTCCGCTTTCGGCAACGAGCTTCTCGGATACGATAGCCACGAACCAGTGGGTCAAGTAGATCGCATAAGTGCATTTGGCGAGAAAGTTCAAGAGCTTGGAGTCGCTGAAGACACCGAGCTGCTCCAGAGCGACAACCCCCAGCAACAGGACCGACATCGGCATGCCGAGCGCGAGGAGACGGGGCAGCGCCGGCCAACAGAAAGGACGCAAGACTGCTGCTAAGGCTCCGAAGGCGACTGCCGCCGCCGCGAGGGTAACGGCCCCGCTCCACGGCAGTTTGAAAGGGAACAGCCCGGAGTTGGAAAGCTTGAAGATGACGATGCCGAAAGCGAAATCGATCAGGATCGGATTGGTGTAAAATACGAAAATGGGGTTCTCAATGCCTGATGTCTCGCCCGCGACCGCAAGAAGAACCGCGAAGGCGGCGGAATAGAGGATCCCATATTTCACGCTGACGAGTTGGAAAGCTGCGATGATCAGGCTGAATTCGACGATTACCAGCAAGGTCCACGTCGGATACAAGATGGGGTAGGGTCCGAAGGGGACGAAGGCGAGCGACATGAAAAGCTCGGACAAGGTCCTCTGATGGCTTTTCATCGCGTAGTTCTCGACAAGAAATGCGAGAATCGTGACGCCCCAATACAAGGGCACGATTCGAATGAGCCTCGTTCGCAAATAGGCGCCGGCCGACCTGCCATTGTTCCCAAGCACATGCGCGGTAAGAAAACCGGCCAGAACCATGAACAGATCCGTCCCGAAACGGAAAATGTCCAAGACACCCGGCTCAATATGGGCGGCGCTCACCACTCCGGACATGTGGATGTAGCCGATGGCGTAGGCGGATATGAGCCTCAAAAGCTGAGGATTGTGCCAGAACCTCCTTGCCCCAGCAGTCCGGGCGGCCGGATGGTATTCCGCGTTCACCCGGGTTATCAGTCCGAAGCTGACCGTGCCTATTGTTGAGAAGATCGCCCCACCCCAGGGACCCCAGCATCCCCTTGAGTCATATGGTCCAATGCATCGGCGATCAGCCCTCAACCGTTCTGTTACGAGGTCGGCCTCGCGGTGGCCTGTCCGTTCTTCTGCACGATCTTCATCCTTTGCGCCCATTGACGCGATCCTCAATCTGGTAGCACCCCCCGCTGCCGCTATCTATCAGTTGGACATTTCACGCGCTCGGAACGCGCCCGAGTTGGGCGACAGCCGCTTGTATGCGGACCGTGCGTTCCGCAGGATCCATTGCGGCGCAAGGAGCGTCGGCACTGCGCGGGTCCAATAGTGCGGCATTCCATGGTAACGGCCGTACAGGTACCTGATCGCTGCGCTCACCGCGATGGTCCGTCCCCCCGCAGTTTTAGCGTTGTTCAACCGCGCCATCACGTGCGTATCAAATATCCGGCGGCGAAACGCTTCGCACACAGCGGGTGTGTCCGCGAACAACGCGAAAGCAATCTGATCATAGGCGGCAACGTCGATCTTCAGGCGATCCAGCCATCCGAACTTGATATTGAACTGGTCGTTGCCCGACCGATAGCCGACACAAGGTTCTTGGACCACGCCCCATTTTCCAAACCGTTCGACAACACGGCCGATGATATAAACTTGGACGTAGTAATTCTTGAATTCCGAGACATTAGGCTCGGATGCGATCTCATTCCATTTGGCACGGTCTATCACCAGGGCGGACATGAAGCCCAGCAGATCACCCATCGTCGCGAACAGCGTACCGGCATCGGCGATCAGTTGTGTAGGCGGGATCCGACGGATGCCGGTCCGGCGCGTCATCGTCACGTCATAGTCGATCACGCCTAGCGTTAGACCGGTTACGCCGGGCCAACGCCGGATCGCTTCCAGCACCCGTGCTAGCCCGCCCGGTTCCAGATGGTCGTCGTCGCCCATCAGCCAGATGTAATCGCCCTTCGCCGCCTCCACGACCGCCAGGAAATTGCCGTCCACTCCCAAGTTCTTCGGCTGGGAAAGCAAGGTGTAGTGCTTGATGCGACCCTTATAGCCTTCGGCCACGGCGACCGTATTGTCCGGTGAAGCATCATCGCTGACCACGACCTCGATCGCGTCCTCCAAAGCTTGGGCGATGATGCTGTCTAACAATTCCGCCAGCATGGACGAGCGGTTGTAAGTCGGGATGCAGATCGAAATGGTCGGCACGGGTTTCGGTCTGCGGCCAGGATCGGTGGTTACACGGCGAGGCCGGCGCGCGCGATGAGCGGCTGCCACCAATGCTCGCAAGTCGTTCTCGTCCATCGTGCTCTCCTGGAGGTCAATCCGAAGACTGGCCGCCGGTCAATCGCCGAACTCCCCGAAATCGGCGTCGACCTGAATCATGAGTTCGAGGTATTTCCACGCTATCCACCGCCAGGAATAACTGCTCGCCCTGGCGTTCCCCTTGGTAACCAAACGCTGCCGCAAGTCTGGGGCTAGCATCAACAGGCGGATGGCTTCGGCCCATGACTGGACGTCGTCGGGATCGGCATAAAGGGCCGAATCCCCGCAGATTTCGGGAAGACATGGCGAGGTCGAGGCCACGACCGGGCAGCCCGAAGCCATCGCCTCGACCGCCGGCAGCCCGAAGCCCTCGATCCGTGACGGGAACAGGAAGCACAGGGCGCCTTCGAGCGCCTTCTTGAAGTCGTCGTCCCCTATGCGGCCAGGAAGGACGATGTTTCCGGGCATTTGCGGGATGTACCTCAGGAGCGTGGCCTCGTCGACATCGCCTGGCATCCACAGGTCAAGACCCATCGCGTCGAGGTGTGGGGCCAGCCTGGCGAGAAGCCCCATGTTCTTATATTCCTGGTCCCGCCTCCCCAAGCAGAGGACATACGGCCTGCTCCGGTCGACGGCCAGAGTTGATCTCGCCGCATCCCACCGGTTCGCATGGTCGCTGCCGTTGTAGGTGACGACGATGTTTTCTTCTGGCGCGATTCCGAACTTGATCAGATGGCTGCGTGAGAGTTGCGAGACGGTCGTGATGCGGGCGGCCTGCCTGCCAAGTGCCGGCAGGATCAAGCGGTGCGCCCAGCGGAATCCTCGCGCGTAGCTCGACGGCATGAGCCTTGTGTGCATGTCATGGATACACGCGATCTGGCGCCTCAGCGCGACGGGAGCGAGATTGCAGAAGCTCAGCAATCCTCCAGGCACATGCCAGGGCAACTGCGCCTGCACCCAAAATTGCGGCAGTCGCGGCCTGCTGAATTCAGGAACGACCCGGACGGGGATGGCATCGAGGCGCAAAGGTTCCGAAAGCGGACGCGGCACCACGAGATCAATCTCCAGGTCGCGACCGAGCGGATGCCCTTCTGAAATGAGGGCGTCGAGAGCCAAGGTGACCTCGCGGGCGTAACGGGCCACACCGGTTGGCCGAAGCGTCGTGAAGTCTCCATTTATCGTCCAGCGCCGTCTCGGCGCTTCCCGGTCCGCGCACACCGCAGCGGGATGGCCGATCAGGAAGTCGGCGCCGGCGACAGCGGATCTGGCCAAGGGCGTGTCGGCACGGTGTCTGTTCGCCGGCCAGGCCGATCTTGGTTGCGGCGACTCCCTCGTATCGAACCCGAGCTTGGCCATGTCCAGCTTCCCCGACCTTCCGGCACCCTAGGCAGACTAGCATTCCCAGGAACACCAAGGCCCTTAAACGTTCGAGGTAGGTACGCTGTCCGACGTCGCCAATCCGGATGATTGCCACTTAGCCGAATGACCCGATGGCCATGGTGACCTGGCGTCTTGACGGTTCCACACTGAAAGTTCCAAGGGGTGGACGACATGGCGCGACGTTGGACGATCAATGGGCGGTTTCTTTCGCAGCCGACAACAGGCGTTCAGCGTTACGCGCGCGAGGTCGTGCGCGCTCTCGACACCTTGTTGGCCGAGCAGAACCCGCTGACCCGCGGCCTCGAGCTTGCACTGCTCCACCCTCCAGGGTCCGGAGACTTCCCCCTGGCTTGCATCGAGCGTCGAGAGATCGGCGGCATGAACGGGCATGCCTGGGAACAGGTGCAGCTCCCCTCATCCCTGGATGGCAGCGGACTGCTCAGCCTCTGCAACACAGGGCCGCTGCTTTCCCGCAAGCATATCGTCTGCGTCCATGATGCAAACGTCTGGAATGCCCCGCAGAGCTATTCATTTGCCTTTAGACTTCTTTACAGGAATCTGTTGCCCGCCCTCGGCAAGACGGCGTGCGGTATTTCGACCGTTTCCAACTACTCCTTGGATGAACTGGTTCGCCGCGACGTCATCCCGGCAGAGCGGGCTTTCGTGGCGCCGAACGGCCATGAGCATGCCTTGCGGTGGGAGCCTGAACACTCAGCACAGACGCGGCTGGCGGCCTCGCGGGAAACCGTTGTCCTGATCGGCAGTGCCGCACCTCACAAGAATCTGGATCTCCTCCTGAACATGGCTGATCGTCTTGGCGAAGCCGGACTCAGAATCGCGATTGTCGGCATGTCGGATTCGCGCGTCTTTAGGTCAGGATCCGCCAGGACCGAAGCGCGAAACATCCACTGGCTCGGCCGCATTTCGGATGGCGAGTTGGCGGCCCTCCTCGGGGACTCGCTATGCCTGGCTTTCCCCTCGCTCACGGAGGGCTTCGGTCTCCCAGCCCTCGAGGCGATGGCCGTCGGCTGTCCTGTCGTGGTTTCAGACCGCGCCAGCCTGCCTGAAGTCTGCGGCAATGCAGCGCTGTTTGCATCCCCAGACGACCAGGACGCATGGTTCGACAGTTTCGTGCAGCTTCGCACTTCTCAGGCCCTGCGCGCTCAGATGATGGGCAAGGGAAAGGCGAGAGCCGCGGAATACAGCTGGAGGGCGACGGGCCTGCGTTATCTCCAGGCGATGGCGGCCGCAGACGGCGTCGATACGGAAACGAAGATCGTCAGGGCTCCCGAATTCACATGATCTCGTGAAGTGCCTGGACGGCGTCTAGCGATTCCAGGATCGCGCGGTCGAAGTTCTCTTCTGAAAAACGTCCTGCATTTCTGGCGCAAGCGCGCGGCGCAATGGCATGGCTATTCTCTTCGAACCGTTCCACTGCCTGCTTGAGGTGATCGACCGTTTGAGCCTTGAACAGCACTCCTGTCGGCTCGGAGGATGATCCTAGCCGCTGTACGATGTCGACGGCGCCGCCGCGACCGAAGGCGACCAGCGGCGTCCCGCAGGCCTGTGCCTCGGCCAGCGCTATGCCGAAATCCTCGCAGCCCGCAAACACCATCGCCTTCGCCCGCGCCAGGGTGTCCACATAGTCTTTCCGGGGCAGGTAGCCCGAGAAGGTGACGTTGGGACCGGCAAGCGCCCGCAAGCAGGCTGATTGCTGCCCTTCGCCAACGATGACCAGTCGCCGCGAAGGCATTTCGTTGAAGGCCCGGATGACAAGGTCGGTGCGCTTGTAGGGGGCGAGGAAGGACGCTGAAACGTAGTAATCGTCCTTATCCTCCACACAAGGCAATTCGCCCAGTGTGACCGGGGGGAAAACGACGCGCGCCTGGCGCCCGTAAATGTGCTGGATACGGGAGCGGACATAATTCGAGTTCGCCAGCATCAGGTCCGGACCGTGCGCGGTTCTCGTATCCCATGTCCTCAGGCGATGGAGCATGTAGCGATAGAGCATTCCCTTGGGGCCGAAACCAAGCCGTCCCTGCTGAAGATAGGAAAATTGTTCATCCCAGGCGTAGCGGACGGGACTGTGCACATAACACAGATGCGGCTGGTCCGGCCTGGTGATGACGCCGCGCGAGAAGGCGGCCGACGACGAGATCACCGCGTCGTAGCCCGTCACGTCGAATTGCTCGATCAGAAAGGGACAGAAAAAGAAGAGGGATCGATAGAATTTATGGACCATCGGTATCCGGTTGGCCGCAGACGTATGGAATTCCACGTCGTGGAAATATTGCTCCTTCACCTCTTGTGGCAGGAAATCGAAAAGCGTGAAGACCTCGGCGTTGGGGAACTGCTTGCAGATTTGCGCAAGAACCCTTTCCCCTCCCCGGAAATTCGGGCACCAGTCATGAACGATCGCTATCCTGGCATTGCTGTCGAAGCCGGGCCCCGGCGCGGCCGGCAATTCTTCGATGGATACATCGATCTTGGCAGCGACGGCCAAATCGGAAGAGCGTTCGTGGAGCATGGTTCCCCCTAGCCTCATAAGGCTGGCAGTCTCCATTCCATGTCGTTGCTCCGGCAAGCTGTCCGATCGGCTACACACCGCTACGGGCGCATGGCCATCTAATACTTGCGGATGTGGTCCGTCACCGGGATACTCCGAAAGCCTGTGTCCGGCGGTAGGCCAGGCTCCTCCCGTCTCCTTTTATGCAGGCTGTGTCGGTCCACTCGTCGGTCTAGGTTTCGGCGGAACCGAAGCTGGATCGAGCATGAGACTCATAGTGATCATCCCGACGCTTGGCCGCAGCGGACAGGTCGGGCGTTTGCTTGGATATTTGGGCGGCCAGACGAGGCTTCCTGATGAGGTCATAGTGTCGGCGCCCGACGCCTCGCATGTCGGCCTGCCGGAAAGCTGTCCTTTCCAGGTGTCACTCGTTTTCGGACCGAAAGGACTGGCTGCCCAGCGGAACAGGGCTCTCGTACCTTCCCTGGGGCGCTTCGACATCATCACATTCTTCGACGATGATTTCGTTCCGTCCGCCGAATATCTGCAGCAGGTCGAGAAAGCTTTCGTGGAAAATGACGGATGGGCGGTGGTGATGGGCACGGTCGTCAGGGACGGTGCCACGAATGCTGGCCTCACCTGGGAAAATGCCGAAGCCGCCTTGCGGGAAAACGAGGGCAAAAAACATGATGGACCGCCGGTGGTCGACCATGTCGGAGCATACGGATGCAACATGTCCTTGCGTTCCTCGCTTGTGGGCGATTTGCGCTTCGACGAGCGCCTCGTCTTGTACGGCTGGCAGGAAGACATCGACTTCACCAGCCAAATGAGATCCAAAGGCCGCGTGGTCTGCGTGACCGCGATCACGGGCGTCCATCTCGGTATCAAGACAGGGCGGGTCAGCGGCGAGCGGTTCGGCTACTCCCAGGTTGCGAATGCGATCTATCTGATCAGGAAGGGCTCCGTTCCGGCCTCTTTCGCTCTTCCGCTGATGTTCAGGAATATCGCCGCGAATCTCGCAAAGAGCCTGCGGCCTGAGCCGTATATCGATCGCAGGGGCAGGCTCAGGGGTAACATGCTGGCGATCCGGCACATCGCCATGGGACGAATCGAACCCGAATACATCCTGAAAATCTGAAGGTGGGAAGACAATGCGGAAATGGCTTGTGACAGTGGCGGCGGCTTCATTGGCGGCGGCTGCCTGCCCCTTGCCGACGGTGGCTGCCGAGTACCTCCTCGGACCTCAGGACAAGGTCAGGCTCAAGGTCTACGAATGGCGCGCATCACGCGACGTGATTTTCGAATGGACGGCTCTCAACGACAGTTTCGTCGTCGGTGCCGACGGCACGCTCTTCCTTCCATTTGTCGGCCAGATACGCGCGCAGGGCACCGCCCCCGGCGACCTCGCCCGCGCGATCGGCGACCGCCTGATGCAGCACATGGGCCTCGGCCGCCAGCCGGATGTCGCTGTCGAGATTGTCCAGTACAGGCCGTTCTACATTGTCGGCTACGTCACGCAGCCAGGCGAGTTCCCCTACAGGCCCGGGCTGACGGTGCTGCAGGCGCTGGGAATCGCCGGCGGCCTGCGAACACGCGAGGAAGACATGTCGAGGCTCGAGCGTGAAGTCATCGTGGGTCAGGGCGATGTGGGTTTGTTGGCGCTGAGCAACGTCAGTCTGCTCGCTCGCAAAGCACGGCTGGAATCAGAACTAGCTGGCAGCGACGACATCGCCTTCCCTGCGCAACTGAAGGACAGAGCTTCGAACGAGACGGTCGCGGTGGCGATGGAGCAGGAGCGCAAGATCTTCGCCGTCCGCAAGGACGCCATGGCGACGCAACTCCGTGCCCTGCGCGAACTCAAGGATTTCCTCGAAAAGGAACTGACCTCGCTCGGCCAGCAGATGGCCTTCCACGACCAACAGATCGAACTTATCCAGAAGGAACTCGCGGGTGTTTCGGCCCTTGTCCAGAAGGGGCTGGCGGTTGCACCGCGGGAACTCTCTCTACAGGGAACGGTCGCACAGATGCAGAGCGACAGGTTGGTTGCCGAGACCTCGCTCTTGCGAGTCAGGCAGGAGATAAGCAAGACCGACATCGAGATCCTCAACCTCGGCAATAGCCAAGCCAGCGAAGTCGCTGCTGCCTTGCGCGAGACGCAACTGCAGCTCAATGAAGTGACCAGCAAGGCCAACACCGCGGTGCAGTTGTTGCACGATACCGAGGTCACGGCCCCTGCTCTGCTCGCCCTTAGAGAGCGCGCCGAAAGGGCCAAGCCGATCTTCAAGATCGTGAGGACGACGGACAGCGGCTCGCAAGAACTCACGGCTGAGGAAACGACGCCGATCGAGCCAGGCGATACCGTGAAGATCGATATCCCCGCCCCGCCGTCCGGCTTGGCTGCTCTACCTGTAGAGGACGACGTCCAGGCAGGGACGGTTTCTGTTCAAGGTACCAATTGACAGGCTTCATGATTGGCGCGGGTGCCGGCTCGCAACGCCTTCGACATGACCTCCGAACCCGAGACCGTTGGTGGCCGCCTGGACGGGTAAAGAACGCGCCGGCGTCATGGCCAGAGCGGTTCAGAGTGGGCGGAGCTGCCAGCTCGCTGCAGGTGCTTGTTTTTCTGCTGTTCCACACGGAAAACCGCCGCGCACCTTTCTTTGAACTGGTTCGCTTCAAGTTCAATGATCTGGCCGACCATGCTAGCAATTTCCGGCGGCACTTGCCTTGCACTTTGAGGCCGCATATCAGTGGGCACGCTGACGATGCCTTCCCTGCCGCAGTGAGGCGATCAGTTCCTGCGGGTATCACTGGAGATGTCGGTGCTCATGAGTGTAATCGCTATATCGGCGGCAGGCGTTCTGATGGGACTGCGCTTCAAGGCTCCTGCGCTGATCGCGGCGACTGCGCTGCTTGTGGTCGGAAGCTTTGCCTGGAATGGGCTCGGGTTGCCGGGCTACGTGACCGTCACTAAGTTCCTGATACTGTCATTCGTCTTGGCTGGCGCCTATATCATCGGTCTGTCCCTGTCCGTCCACCGGAAGCGCAAGGAAAGGTGACACGGCGGGACTTCAGGAAGCCCGGTCGAAACGTATGACTGCGAAAACCGTCCTGAACAGGATCACGATATCGAGCCAAACCGACCAGTTCCGCACATACTGGCAGTCCAGCTTCACGCGGTTGGCGTAGTCCATGCTGCTTCTTCCGTTCACCTGCCACAGACCGGTGAGCCCGGGCTTTGCCCGAAGGTATTCCCCTAAGTGGTCGCCGTAGCATTTTAGTTCGTCCTTGACGATGGGCCTTGGACCCACACAACTCATGTCGCCGCGGATGATGTTGAACAATTGCGGGAGTTCGTCGAGGCTCGACTTACGCAGCATCCACCCAAGCACCGTGACGCGGGGGTCGTTCCTGATCTTGCGGGTCTCCTCCCATTCCAACCTGACTTGAGGGTTGCTGTCGAGAAATGACTTCAGAACTTCGTCCGAATTGGTGACCATCGAGCGGAACTTGTAGCAATCGAATGGCTTTCCGCCAAAGCCGATGCGGCTATGCGAGAACACTGCCGGGCCTCCTGCCGTCATCCTGATCAGCAGAGCAACGACAATCATTACCGGCGCGGCAACCATAAGCGCCGTGAATGCTACTACCAGATCCATGATGCGCTTCAGGAGACCGCCCACAGGAGGGTTCGTCGTTCCCAACCTGAGCGCAGGCGAAAGGTCCGTCAACACTGCCCCGGCACCGTTGTTGTCGGATGCGGGAAGGACGTGCAGGACTGCCGTTCGGCTGTCGGACGGGATAGGCAGAGATGGCTGAACCCAGATCGGTGCTGCCTGATGTGACTCGAAGGCGTTCGTTGTCATGGAACAATCGCTGTTTCGACTTGTTGTTGCACTCTTCCAAGGTCGGAGGTTGTCGACAAGAAGGGCAAAGGAGGTAGCGTGACGCTCAGGGGCTATCCCCCTAATCCCAAGGAATGATCCTCCTAGACTTTTTGCAACTTCCGAAGGAGAATGTCTCGCTACGGTTTCATGCTTTACGGCGCTTGGGCGCGCGGACCCTGGCCAAGAGTACGCCTAGTATCGGGGTCCTGCAGGCCTGCAACGTCTTGACAAGTTCCTGCAGCGTCTGGACCTGTGTCTTGCCCCACTCGGCAACGATCACCACGCCGTCCAGGACAGATCCGACAATCAGTTCGTCGGCACCCGAGGCAAGCGTCGGCAGGTCGAGTATGACAATGTCGTAGGCAGGAAGTCCGTTGGCGGCAAGGTCACTAGCGGCTAGCTCCGAGAGGAACGCCTCCATCTTGCTAGGCGCCAGGAGGTGTCTGGCGTCCACGGTCGAACTGGAAAGGATGTCGAACGGCCGCCCCGCAGCACGAACGATGTTGAGACGGACAGGGTCCTGGCACGGTAGGTCGAGGGCTCCCGACTGGCTCAGAAGCCGCGAGGGGGTCATGGTCGGGCGCCGGATGTCGGCGTCAATCACCAGCGTCTTCAGGCCCGACATCGAGTAGAGCGTAGCGAGATTGCTGGCCACCGAACTCTTCGAACCGTCGTTGGATACGGCAGTCAACCCAAGAAACCTGATCGGGCGGCTGGTTTCCGCAAGGCTTATCTCGGTTCGCACTTTTCTCAGGCTATGGCTGTATCGGGATTGCGGAGATCTTGCCACTTGGTCGACAAGGCCCGATCTTCTGCCGATCGGCGGCAGTTCTCCGAGGCATTCGACGCCCAGATTGTCGCGGATCTGTCGTGGCGACCTTATGGTCCAGTCAAACGCGTGCCTTACAAACGCAAGTCCAATACCGAAAATGAGACCGGCAACCACCGCGAAGGCCAGCATCAACTTCGGCCTTGGAGCGCTCGGATTGAGCGGCGCCGTCGCAGCTGTGATGACCCTTGCATCGGCAACCGGATACGACTGTTGGCTTACCGAGTTGGTGTAGGCCTGCAAGAAGCTCTCGTACATCTTCTGGTAGGTTTCAGCCGTCACCTCAAGTTCTTCGAGCGTCGGCTCAGCACTCGTCCCGTCTGCTTTGGCTTCAATGCCGACGCTGTAGTCGTGCCGTGACCGGAACTGCTGCGCTTTTGCCATGGCCTCATTCATTTGAGCTCGCAGCTGCTGAAGCCGCATTTCCAGCCACGCGCCTCCTTCCTTGGCTGCGTCAGTCTTGGTTTCGATCTGCTCACGTACGAAGGCATCGGCCGTGGCGTTCGCAATCCTGGCTGCGCCCTCGGGATCAGGAGAGGTGAAGGATATGTCAATCGCGTAGGAAACGCCGACTCGGCGGACGTCGAGGCCGTTGCGGAAAACCAACATGCTCCGACGGAACTTCTGAAAATCGGTCAGCATGGGGGGTGCGGCAGGCTCGCTAAGAGCGAAATGCTGCAGCCAGGCGCTTTTCCGCAGCCCCAAGGCGTCAAGCAGGACAGCTCCGGTCTTCGTCAATCTGTCCCGCAAAGTCGGAGACTGGGAACGATTGAACTGCGCATCGTCGACGAGTTTCAACTGGTCGAGCACCATCGCTGCGATTTTTTCCGACTGCATTACAGCGATCTGGCTTTCCACCTGGGCAGTATCCAGTGACAGATCCACTTCGCCGCCCTCCTGCAGGTGTTGCGGCAATTTCGGCTCGATCAGAATCTGCGCGCTGGCGATGAAAGTTGGGTCGGTGCTCGAATTGTAAAACCCCGCCAACAAGAGAGCCATGGCAAGGCAGGCAATGATAGTTCCAGCGTAGCGGCGCAGAAATTCGGTAATGTCGGAGAGCCCAATGAACTCTTGGCCGGCGGAAGCCTGCTGGTCCGTCATCGAGGGCCATTGATTGGTGAACATGCGATTCATTCAGCTTCTCCTGCAGGCATACGCAGACACCCAGAGCAGCCCGCTCCATGCAGGCGGCCGTTGCATGCGGCCGGTCTTTGCATTGAAAGCCGAGGCCCCGCGATCCCAGACTGCTGCGGAAGATTACTCCCGTGATCCGGAAGGTAAATGCCGCCAATTGGCGTATGCGAAACTTAGGACCCGTGGGGCGGTAGAACGCGCGGCAGCGCTGCTCTCGCGGCGTCGACAAATGACGTTTGCTGTTCCAGCAAGGCCTGCCGTCCGCGGATGATCGCCAGGTTCTGCTCGAGAGTACCGATCTGCGCGGACATGCGTTCGGGACTCTCGCCATTTTCCATCGCTTCCAGGGCGAACGCAGCACAGTCCGTGACCCTTTCCACGCAAGGGCGCAGTGCCGCGATTTCCTTCTCGATGTCCATCTGAATGACCTCCAGAAGACGGGTCAGGCGACCGAACCGCCGTTGGTCGACATTCTGGCCGAATGGGAACCTGAATGCGGTCAGCGGCATGTTGCAGCCATCTTTCTCGTTGCACCCGAGAGGGGACGCACCTTGCAGAATACAAGACTCTCATGCTTGCACGAGACATCCTTTCGGTCATCGGCGGGCATGCTCATATTGGATGAGGGGTGGCAGCTAGGGCGATAGGGCTACTCGAATTCATGAAGGCGGCCACGTGCGGCGCGTGTTACGACTGTTGGCGCTAAACTGCGGAGCGGAAATCGTGACCGTGAACATAGTCGGACACGCGAGTCCAAACACATTCGCCTTCAAAACCAGTGCCCCGATCAAAGCCACGGGCTTTCAGGACGGCACCTGGGGCCTGGGCGTCGTCGAACAAAGCGGAGATCGTCCTGGTTGTGGAAAGCCTGTGTCGCCAGAGCGGCGCCGAGAGATACACGAGGCTCTCGATGGCGTGCTGGGCGGCAATCCAGAGGTCGGAGCCTACAACCAGACATTCTGAGAGGAATTGGACCATGTCTGACCGGATCGTAAGTTTTGTCATGAGCGGGGGGGTCGGCTCACGGCTGTGGCCGCTCTCGCGCGAAGACAACCCCAAGCAATTCCACGATCTTTCGGGGGATGGCTCTATGCTTGCCAAGACTGTTCGTCGCCTTAAGGCGCGGCCGGACGGAGAGACGCCGATCTACCTGATAGCCTCCGAACGGCATGCCGAGCGCGTTATCTCGGACCTAGTACCGCTCGGCCTGAACGGCGGCAGACCGATCTTCGAGCCGGTCGGCCGCAATACCGCGGCCGCCGTCGCCATAGCCACCCTGCAAACGATCTCCGAATATGGAGCCGACGCCCTTGTGCTCGTGGTCCCCTCCGACCATCAGATATCGACGACAACGCAATTCTGGGAAACCGTCAAGGCCGGCGTGCCTGCCGCCGATTCAGGAAAGATCATCGTGTTCGGGATCAAGCCGACGCATCCCGAAACCGGATATGGTTACATCGAGACCACGGCAGATGCTGACGCAGTAGCCTCGGTTTCGCGCTTTGTCGAAAAGCCGAACGCCAAGTCGGCTCGCAAATACATGTCTTCGGGACAATTCTACTGGAACGCCGGCATTTTCCTCTTTCGAGCCGACACCATGCGGGAGGCTTTTCTCGAGTTCCAGCCCGACATCTGGGACGCCGCGGAACGGGCTTACAAGGGAGCGCGGACCGACGTCTCGGGCCTTTATTTGACACAAGGCTTCTACTTGGCCGTCCCCTCGACCTCGATCGACTACGCAATCATGGAGCATGCGCGCGACATCGCAATGGTTAGGGCCTCGTTCCACTGGACCGACCTTGGCTCATGGCAATCCCTAATGGAGGCCAGCCCCACGGACAGCAACGGCAATGTCACAATGGGCGATATCGTCGCCATCGATTGCCAGGACTCTTACTTCAGAAGCCAGGGCAGACTGCTGACCGTGGTCGGGATGAAGGATGTTGCGATCGTGGCGACGCCAGATGCGGTATTCGTCGCACCCGTCAGCCACAGCCAGAACGTGAAAAAAATCGTCGAACAGCTGGAGAAGAGCGGGCGCCTCGAAACGAAATTTACTGCCTCCGAAGACCGGATCATCATCAGTGGCTCATGGCGCAAGCGCGTGGAGCACTGGCTCTTCGAAGAAACCCTGCCGCTGTGGTCCACCGCTGGCGTCGACGATGTTTACGGCGGCTTCCATGAGGCCCTGGGCTTCGATGCGAGGCCATTGGGCAAACCCAAGCGCATGCGCACTGCGGCTCGCCAGATTTACGCTTTCGCAGTCGCCAAGGAACGTGGCTGGACTGGTCCGGCGGACAAACTCATCAAACACGGTATCGACTTCATCGCAAGATTCGGCCGCACGAACCGCGGCGGGTGGGTGCGAACTCTCAATGCCAACGGCAGCGTGGCCGACCCGACCGAGGACGCCTACGACCATGCCTGCGTGCTCCTGGCGCTGGCTCAAGCTCACCGATGCGGACACCACGATGCCCTGGCACTGGCACAACAGACGTTTCGTTTCATCGACGCCCACCTCGAGCACGACAGTCTGACCGGGTTCCTCGAGAGCCCCGGCTGGAACGGTGCGCGGTCTTCGAACCCACACATGCACATGCTGGAATCATTTCTTGCCTGGTATGGCGCCACGGGCGACCGTGAATATCTGCGTCGGGCAGCACGCATCATCGATCTCTTCCGGAGCCATTTCTTCGACCAGGAAAGCTGGACGGTTGGGGAACGTTTCGACGCCGATTGGTTGCCGTTGCAGGGAGATGAAGGACAGTGGACCGAACCGGGGCATCACTTCGAATGGGCTTCGCTCCTTGTCGATTTCGCAAGAGCGAGCGGCCAGAAAGACTTGGTCGCCTACGCAAGGAAGCTCTATTCATCGGCGGTCGCCAGTGGATTGAACCGGACAACAGGTCTGGCTTTTGCTGCCGTATCGCGGCAGGGAATCCCTCTCGACCGGCTCTCCCGCAGCTGGCCGCAATGCGAAGCCGTCAAGGCAGCCGTAGCCTTGGATGGCATTGGCGGGCCTGACCTGAAAGCTGAGATCGAAGCCCGTGTCGCGCGCCTGTTCAGATGGCACATCGATCCCGCGCCGCTTGGATTGTGGATCGACAGGATTGACGAGCGCGGAAGGTCACTGGCAACGGAGGTGCCGGCGAGCATCTTCTACCATCTGGTGACGGCATTGATGCAGTATCTGGACAAGACCGCAGGCCAAGTCGAACCTTTCCCGCTTCCTGCTTCGGACGTGAGCAAGACGGGTTTGAGGCAGGTACTGGGTCGCTCCTGATGCGACGATCCTGAGATACGGTGTTCGTGCCGAACCGTGGTTGGCGAAGGTCGTCTGCACCGAACCTTGAAGACCGCAGATATCGGCTCCTGGCGTGGCCGCTAAGGCACAGCCTTGGCCGCGCGCACCGGCAACGCTCGCTTTCCCCCGGTCGTCGGCCGCCGTGAGGCTGCCGGTGCTGCCAGGAGTTCCGAGGCAATGAATATGAGGTTCTCGCCGTTGACGAGGCTGTCGATCTTCCTTCCGCTCAAAAGCGAGTAGACGAAAGTGAGGCAGCCTCGGCCGGGAAACATAAAGTCGTGTGGTTCCACGATGATGCACGGCACATGCTTGAGGACCTTGCCGCAGTCTCGTGTTGCCTCCAGCTCCGCGCCTTCAATGTCCATCTTAAGCATCAGCAATTTCGCCTTGGGCAGTCTGGCAAGAAGGCCCCGTAAGGTGACCGACGGCACGCCTTCTCCGTCTGCCACGCCCCGTGCCCACGATGGGCGCTCGCTGTTGACAAGTGCAACTTCGCCCTCGTGGCACCAGAGTGCGCCGTAGACAGACATGATCCGCTCTAGACCGGCGCAGTTCGAGAGTAAGACTTCATGCGTTTGGCGATCCGGTTCGATGGCCATCACCACAGCATCAGGATACTGGTCTCTGAGGAAAATCGACGAGTAGCCAACGTTAGCGCCGGCATCCACGATAACGGGTATGATCCCCCTCCGTCTCCATCCTGCCGCGAGCCGGTTGAGCGCGCTCTGTCCACCCTTTCCAATTTCATATTCGCCGTGCCCAAAAATTTGTGACATGACAAACAAGTCGCTGTCGGTAGGCCTGATCAGCAATTCATGATCGCCACAGCGAACTTTCATCGCCGAGCCGATCCCGAGTGCGCGGCGAAGGAGTACTGAGACCAGTTTCCTCCAGCCGATGGCGCGCGCGAGCCCGTCAATGTGATAGAGCTTGGCGTAGAACGTCCGGTTCATCGTCGCAGTATCACCTGAGGATGTGCCAATCTCCATACACCCTTAGGGAGTAGCCAGGCCGGCTCGCCACCGAAGCAAATTGCCCGCACACACCCCCCGCATGCATATTCCTGCCATCATGCCCTCCCCGGTTCGGTCGTAGGCATGCTTCCTGCGCCGCTTATCAGCAAGGTACCGCAAGGTGATAGCGACGTCGTAGCTACGGCAAATTCGGTAGCACTTGCCTCTGTGTCGCTGCCTCAAAGCGGGATAGTATGCTTTGGGAAGATGCCTGACGCCACATTGAACGACCTCTCCCGATCATGGAAATGCGGTTAATTCGTCAAGGCGTTGTAACTTTGAGACGTGAACCATCTTGTCCGAACGGTTGAGACGCAACGATGGCCAAAAAAAAAGTCCGTGCGAGACCCAGCAGTGACCTTCTGAAACTGCTTGCCACAAGGCCTAGAGCGGTGGCGCTTGCTGCGCTGCACGTGAGTGAATCCGTGCTGCTGGAACTCGAAGCGTCCGAGCTTTTGTCAGCAGCAGAGATTAGAGGGCTACTTAAGGACGCGTCGATGACGTTACGAAATGCCGCCGAGCAAGCGGACAATCGCAGCTGCCTCGTCGCCAGCGAAATAGTCGATTCCATGCGGGAAAATTTCAAGAGAAATAAGACTTAACCT
>NZ_RZQT01000071.1:0-32215 GCF_003998485.1 Mesorhizobium sp. M7A.F.Ca.CA.001.04.2.1 | reverse complement strand
GGCGGCGGTGGTGAAGAGCAGACGTTCTGCACCCGCGAATATGCGCCGGTGTGCGCGCGCCGGCATGGCGAGATGCGCACCTTCCCCAATTCCTGCGAAGCCCGTGCCGCGGACTATCGCGTCGTTGGCGACGGGCCGTGCTGAGAACGCTGCGCCTCGTTGAGGAAGACAATCATCAAGCCGTCGGTTTCACCGGCGACAGTCGGCGACGAACTCGGACGCGGGCATGGGTCTGGCAAACAGCCGGCCCTGGCCGTAGTCGACGTCGCGCGCCGCGAGGTAGTCGGCCTGCGCCTGCGTTTCCCCGCCTTCGGCAACGATCTTCAGCTTTAGTGTCTTGGCCATGTCGATGATATGCGCGGTGACGGAATTGGTGGCGGAATTCGTGCTGATCGTATCGATGAACGATTTGTCGATTAGGAGCGCATCGAGCGGCAGCCCCTCGAGATAGGACAGGCTGGAGTAGCCGGTGCCGAAGTCGTCGATTGCCACTGCGTGGCCAAGTTCGCGGGCACGAACGAGCGTTGAGCGGGCCGAGTTGATATCGATGAACGCGCGCTCCGTGGCCTCGAGCCAGATTTGCTGGGGCCGGATCGCGGTGTGCTGATTTGATCTTTCCGCACCGACGAAAGGACGAGACAGCAAGCGAAGCCTTGAACCTGCGGCGCCGATGGCCTAGATCGCCACAGGCGGATAAAACACGGTAGGTTTCCCATCAACAGAGATCAAAGACGAGCGGCGGGTGCGGGAGCCAGGTCTGGCGCAGGCGGACAGCCGCCGCTGGGCCTCGACCAGTATGTGCAGCAGGCGTTGCAACTGCATCAGGCCGGGCGCCGGCAAGAGGCTGAGACGATCTACCGGCAGGTGCTGGCGCGTCAGCCCAAGCACGCGGCCGCGGCGCATTTCCTGGGACTGCTGCTTCACCAGACCGGGCGCAGCGAAGAAGGGCTGGATCTCATCGAACGGTCGGTGAGCCTGCAGCCGACGAATCCCGATTTCCTCAACAATTTCGGTACGGTGATGCGCGACCTCGGCCGCCCTGCTGCGGCCATCGATTTCTTCCGCGGCGCAGTGGATCTGCGGCCGGACCAACTCGCGGCGCGCGACAATCTCGGCTCATCGCTGAAACAGGTCGGCCAGTTCGAAGAGGCCGAAGAGATTTATCGCGGCACGGTTGCACGCAACCCATTTCATGTGCGCGCCCGCATCGGGCTTGCCGAAACCCTGCAGGAAGCCGGGCGGCTGGATGAGGCGCTGGCTGCCTTCCGCGAAGCGCTGGCGATCCGACCCAAGGATGCCGACCTGCTGCACGGGCTCGGCGTCGGGTTGATGGAAAAGGGCAAGCTCGACGAGGCGGCCGACCTGTTCCGGCAGGCGTTGGCGATCAACCCCGCCATGGCCACAGCCTGGCTGATGCTGACGCAGGTCAAGCGCCAGAAGGAGCGCGACAGCGAGCTTGGGGGCATGGAAGCCCAGCATGCCAAGGCGCCGCAGGACAGCCTGGCGCGCATGCAGCTGTCCTTCGGACTCGGCAAGGCGAATGACGATCTCAAGGATTATGGCCGGGCCTTCGACTATTTCGCCGAGGGCAATGCGATCCGCCGCAAAGGCATCGACTACGACCAGGCCAGGACGCGGGCCGAGTTCGAGGCGATGAAGGCCACCTTCGATGCCGGCTTCTTCGAGAAGCACAGGCCCAGCTCAATCAGCGACGACACGCCGATCTTCATTGTCGGCATGCCGCGTTCGGGCACGACGCTGGTCGAGCAGATCATTGCCAGCCATCCGCAGGTCTATGGCGCAGGCGAGCTCAGCATTTTGAAGAAGGCGGTCGGCAGGCAGTTCCCGGCGACTATGCCGGGTGGCTTCCCATGGGGCGTATCGGATACGGGCGATTCGGATTTTGCCGAGGCAGGCCAAGCCTATCTCGACATGCTCCATGCCCGCTATCCGAACATGCGCCACGTCACCGACAAAATGCCGGGCAACTTCCTGCTTGTCGGCTTCATCCACATGATGATGCCGAAGGCCAGGATCATCCACTGCGCGCGCGATGCGGCGGCCACCTGCCTGTCGATCTACAAGGTGCATTTCCGCGGTGACAGCCATCGCTATGGCTACGATCTCGGCGAGCTCGCCGACTTCCACAATCTCTACACCGACATCATGAAGCATTGGCACACGGTGCTGCCAGGCGTCGTGCACGATGTACGCTACGAGGATTTTGTCGCCGACCAGGAAGGCCAGACGCGGGCATTGATCGCCCATCTCGGCCTGCCCTGGGACGACGCGGCACTATCGTTCCACGAGACCGACCGACCGGTGCGCACGGCTTCAGCCGCACAGGTGCGCCAGCCGATGTATCAGGGGTCGGTCGATCTATGGAAGCGCTATGGTGACCGGCTGAAGCCGCTTCTGGACAGGCTGGATTAGCGCAACGCTCCTGCTTCGTCCTAGGATGACGAAGCTGAGGGGCTTCTGCCAATCTGCTACCGGCTGCTCAAAGCTCTATGAATGGCTTGAAGCCACCGAAGATCATGCGCTTCCCGTCGAACGGCATGTCCGCCCAATCGGCCTTCAGGCGCGGATCTGCCATCACTTTGGCCATGACGGCATCGCGGCTCTCCCGCGACTCATAGACGGCCCAGGCGAAGACGACGATCTCGTCGTCCTTGGCCTGCACGGCGCGCGGGAACGAAGTGACCTCGCCATAGGGCACGTCGTCGCCGATGCATTCGACATAGCCGAGCGCGCCGTGTTCCATCCATATAGGGCCTGCGAGGTTGGCCAGCCTCTTGTAGTCATCGAGATTTGCCTTGGGCACGGCAAGCACGAAGCCATCGACATAGGACATTGTGGGTCTCCTCCTGGAAGTTCACAATCCCTCACCGACGCCAGCCGGTGAGGGACTTCGCCATTGGCGATAGATCAGGCTTTCTTGACCGGCGCGTTCATCGCCCATTCGACGCCGAACGGGTCGCGCATATTGCCCCACTGGTCACCCCAGAACATGATCTGGAGCGGCACGGCGACTTCGCAGCCGGCATCGACGGCGCGCTTCCACCAGGCTTCGATGTCGTCGCTGCCGAGGTGAAGCTGCATGGTGTAACCCTGCGGCTTGACGGCAGGCATGCCGTTTTCGGGATAGAAGTCGGAGAGCATCAGCGTCGAGCCGTTGATGTGGAGGTGGATGTGCATGGTGCGGCCTTTTTCGTCCGCCGGATAGGCAAAGACCTGCTCGGCACCAAAGGCCTTCTTGTAGAATTCGGCAGCCTTGAAGGCGCCATCCAGCTGCAGATAGGGGGTCAATCCGCCGAGCACTTTGGCCGCGGGCTGAACGGGGGTCTGATCGGTCATCTGTTGTTCCTCTTTGCGTTTGGCCTTGCGAGCCAAAGGACGGATGAGGTGCCGGCGTTCCTACATGGCCGGCAGATTTTTTTGGCCGACCGGCCCTGGACAGTCCACGCAGCCGCAGTTGGACGAGAGGCGTGAAACGAACTTGCGTCGACCGCGCCCAATCAGAGCGCAATTCTCTCGGCTCGCAGGCTAGAACAGATGGATCAGGCGAACGCCTCTTCAAATCCTGGGACGACAATGATCCTCTACTATCAGACCCACTCACCCTTCGCGCGCAAGGCGCTCGTCTTCGCCCACGAGGTTGGCATTGCCGATCGGCTGGAGGTCATTCATCACGAGACCAGTCCGACCTTGCGCAATGCCCGCGTCTACGCCGAAAACCCGCTCGGCAAAGTGCCGGTGCTGTTGCGGCCCGACGCGTCGCCGATCTTCGATTCCGATGTCATCTGCGCCTATCTCGACACGCTGCATGACGGTCGCAAGCTGCTGCCGCAGGACGGCGAGGCGCGCTGGCAGGCATTGCGGTTGCAGGCGGTCGCCCAGGGCCTGGCGCAGACGGGTATAGCCTTGCGCTGGGAGACGGAAAGGAGACCCGAAAAGTTGCGCTATGGTGCTCTCGCCGACGGATACCGGGAAAAGATCGAGGCGAGCTACGACTGGATCGAGAGCACGCTGGACGACGAGGCGCCGCTCCATATCGGCCACATCGCCTTGGCCACCACGCTGTCCTGGATGGCGTTCCGTCACCTTCCGCCTTTTCGCTCACGGGCACTGCTGACGCGCTGGTTCGAGGCTTTCGAAAAACGCGTATCGATGCAGGCGACGCCGCTTTCGGGCGATACGCATGACTGACTGGCGCCCCGCGAGGTCAGGGGCGGCGGCCGTTTTGCGCATCGAAGACGTCCGGAAACCCGATATCCTTGCGCAGCGAGGCAGGCAGTGAACGCAGGACGCGTTCGCTGCGGTGACGAGCGCGCGCTGCCGCATACCGGGTTGCGATGCGACCGATGGACGAAAGAACCGACATGATAATTCTCCCTGGGTTGGGCCGGCATCATCGTGTCGGCATCCCAAGGACGCGACGGGCTGAGGCTATCCGACAGACCGTCGAGATTTTTTATCGCTAGCTCCGTAGCCTGCTTGAAGCGGGTTGTTGCTAACGCGATTACTTCAGGCCGCGGTTTGTAGACGTTCGATTGTTTCAAGATCGGCCTTCTTCGCCTCTCCCTCTACGGCGAGGTCGTAGCTCGCCTGCATATTCATCCAGAACTGCGGCGTGGTTCCGAAGAACTTCGCAAGGCGCAAAGCGGTGTCGGGCGTTACCGGTGTCGTCTCGCTGGCCAGGCGCTCGATGCGTGTGCGGGGCACATGCAGCTTTTTGGCCAGCGTGTAAGGCTTCAGATTGAGCGGCACGAGATATTCCTCACGGAGAATTTCTCCGGGATGGACAGGTGGGTTGATGTTCAGCATTTTGAACCCTCTTCAATGATAGTCGGTGATTTCAACATCCTCCGCTTGCCCTTCCACCCACCGAAAGCAGACGCGGAATTGATCGTTGATGCGGATCGAATGCTGGCCCGCACGGTTACCTTTCAGCGGCTCAAGCCTGTTGCCGGGAGGCGTCTTCAGATCCGACAGTTCGGCGGCGTTGTCGATCATGAACAGCTTCCGCTGGGCTGAGCGGACAAAGGTCCGATGGGAAGCCCTTCGGAGCCTTGCCGTTCGAAACGGCTTCGCTGGTCTTGTCTTTGAAGGAGCGTATCATCTTGCCGACCCGAGTGGCGTACCATGGCATGATACGCTTCGGAAGTCAAGAAGACGTCTCGTAGCATGATACGAAACTCCGGCCTGCGCTCGACAGGCCGGAACTTCATCGGCAGTTTTGTTCACCGATTAGCCAGCGCCCTCCGCCACCGAGCGGAAGAAATCCTCTGGGTCTTCGACTTCGGTCAGCCGCCGTTTCTCGATCAGCCAGAAGCGGTTGCCGATGGCGCGGATGAAGGAGCGGTCGTGCGAGGCGAGCACACAGCTTGCCTGATGTGCCAGCAGTTCCGCTTCCAGGGCTTCCTGGCCGTCGATGTCGAGATGGTTGGTCGGCTCGTCCAGCAGATAGAAGTTGGGATTGGCGAGCCTCAGCGCCAGCATCATCAGCCGCGCCTTCTGGCCGCCGGACAGCGCACCGATCTTTTTCTCCTGCATCTCGATGACCACGCCGGCGCCTGCCAGCAGCGAGCGGGCACGCTGCTCGCCGACATCGTAGCGGCGCGAGACCAGCATCAGCGGCGTGTCGTCGCCGCTGATGCCCGACAGCGCCTGGTCGCTGTAGCCTAGCACCGTCGACGGCGTCACCTTCACATTCGGCACCGTGTCCGGTTCGACAATGGCATTGCGGATCAGGGTGACGAAGCGCGACTTGCCGACGCCGTTGCGGCCGAGCAGCACGATGCGGTCGCCCTGGCAGATATGGCGCTTGCCGGTTCGAAACAGCGGGGTGCCGTCGGGTGTTTCCACAGCCGCGTCGTCGAGCGTGATCAGCACCTTGGCGTGGGTGCCGCGATTGGCCAGTTTTATGGCACCCGCCGACTTTTCGCGGTGCGCCGGTGCGGCCGCTTCTTCCAGTTTTTCGGCCCGCAGGTTGAGCTGCTTGGTCTTCACCGTCAAAAGGTCGCTGCCCGAATTGATGCCGATGTTGTTGAGCTTGGCCGCCTGCCGGCGCAATTGCTGCGCCACCTTCATGTCGCGCTGGAACTTGCGCTCGGTCGAAGCATCGACCTCGTCGAGCGCCTGCCTGGCGCGGGAGTAGGGCAGGGCAAACACCGGCGACTGTTCCGGGCGCAGGAATAGGGTCCGGTTGGTGGTGGCGTCGAGGAAGGCGCGGTCGTGGCTGGCGATGACGACGGGCACCTCGCGCGGCAGCGTGTTCAACCAGGTTTCGAGCTGGCTGATGCGGACAAGGTCGAGATGGTTGGTCGGCTCGTCGAGCAACAGCACGTCCGGATCGGTGACCCAGACGCGTGCGATTAGCGCAAGCCTCTGCCAGCCGCCACTCAGCGCCCGCATTGGCCGCTCGCGCATCGGCTCGGGCACGTCGAGTGAATCCAGAACCACGTCGACACGCCACATCTCGCTTTCGGCCTGCTCGGACGGCAAGGCATCCGCCACCACCTGCCGGAACGTACGGGTGAGAAGGGCCTGGGCAACCGACTGTTCGACATGACCGACGCGCAGGCCGCGCGTGCGGGTGATGTCACCGGAGGTCGGCTCAATCCCGCCGGTCAGACATTTCAGCAAAGTCGACTTGCCGCGGCCATTGGCGGCGACAATGCCGAGCCGGTCGCCGGTGCCGATGGTGAGGTCGAGATTGGCAAACAGCGACGCACTCATGGTGACGCCGAGGGATTTGAGGCTGATCAGGGCCATTTTGATTTCTCTGGTCTTGCCGGAGACTACTCCGGTCCACTTTGACGGTGCGCTTTCCGGCCATCAGGCTCGGCATTACGCACCACGAAGGGCAGACCAAAAAATCGAAGCGGGAAAAACCCGGACCGTCCCTGGTCAGCCCTGCAAGCAAGCTCGCAGGGCAGAAATCGGGCCACGCTGACGATGGTGACGATGAAACGTAAACACGTGAGCCCTCCTTTCGAGACGTTCGAGTGTGGGGAGCGATTACACCAAAGGCGGGGCTGGTGGCAAGTGCGTCGGCGGAATGCGGCGGCGGCGGAGCGCTTCCCTTCCCCTTCTGGGAGAAGGGGAAGGCGCTACTTTCCCGGCCTACCCGTCTTGCCGGGCCGGCGCTTTTCCCGACGGGCGTCGGCGGGGTCTTCGTAGGAGCCAATGCCTGTTCGCTGGCGAACAACTGGCTTGGCGGATTCGTCCCCCACGAGGGGGGAGATTGGCTGCGGCTTGGCCGGCACTTTTCCTTCGATCGGTTTTTCCGTCCGCCGCACCGTCATCTCGTCCAGCGAGTTCTTCTTGAACAGCGGCTTTGTGGCGTCCCCGGGAATGCCGAAATCGGAACCATGTGCCTCGGATGCCGACTGTTTCTTGAACAGCGAGCGCGACACCGCGCCGGCCGGCGTCGGCATGTCGGTACCTGGACCCATGTCGTCGATCGAGGGTTTCGAAAACAGCGGCTTTTTCACCGGCACAGTGCCATCGGCGCCCATCTCGTCGAGATCAGGCTTGCGGAAGAGGTTGGGCCGGGCAGCCTTGGCTGCCTCTTCGGCGGCACGCGCTGCGTCGAGCTTGCGAAAACGCTCCTGTTCCTCTGCTGTACGATGTTTGGCCACGCCCTTGTTGTGCTTGCCCTTTTCGCGGCCGGAGGCCGGGCTTTCCATGTCGGCGTATTTGGCCAGCGGGTCTTCGGAGATGGACAGTTCCATCTCACGCAGGCGCTTGATTTCGTCGCGGATGCGGGCCGCCTTTTCGAAGTCGAGATTGGCCGCGGCATCGCGCATCTGCTTTTCCATCGCGTCGAGATGGGCCTTGAGGTTGTTGCCCATCATGGCGCCGGCACCGTCGGTGAACTGCGAGATATCGGCGCGGACGTGGTCCTTCTCGTAGACCGAATCGAGAATGTCGGAGATGCGCGACTTAACCGATTCCGGTGTGATGCCGTTGGCCGCGTTCCACTCCATCTGCTTTTCGCGGCGACGGTTGGTTTCGGCCATCGCCCGTTCCATCGAGCCGGTCACCTGGTCGGCATAGAGGATGACCTTGCCGTCGACGTTTCTGGCGGCGCGCCCGATGGTCTGGATCAGCGAGGTTTCCGATCGCAGGAAACCTTCCTTGTCGGCGTCGAGAATGGCGACGAAGCCGCATTCGGGAATGTCGAGGCCTTCGCGCAGAAGATTGATCCCGACCAGCACGTCGAAGGCGCCGAGGCGCAGATCGCGCAGGATCTCGATGCGCTCCAGCGTATCGATGTCGGAGTGCATGTAGCGGACGCGGATGCCCTGTTCATGCAGATACTCGGTCAAATCCTCGGCCATGCGCTTGGTCAGCACGGTGACCAAGGTGCGGTAGCCGGCCTTGGTGGTATCGCGAATCTCGCCGACGACATCGTCGACCTGGCTCTTGGCCGGGCGGACCTCGACCGGCGGATCGATCAGGCCGGTCGGACGGATGACCTGCTCGGCGAAGACGCCGCCGGCCTGTTCCATCTCCCAGGCGCCAGGGGTCGCCGAGACCGCGACCGAAAGCGGACGCATGGCATCCCACTCCTCGAAGCGCAGCGGCCGGTTGTCCATGCAGGACGGCAGACGGAAGCCGTATTCGGCCAGCGTCGCCTTGCGGCGAAAGTCGCCGCGATACATGCCGCCGATCTGCGGCACGGTGACATGGCTTTCGTCGATGAAGACCAGCGCGTTGTCGGGGATGTACTCAAACAGCGTCGGCGGCGGATCGCCCGGCTGGCGGCCGGTGAGATAGCGCGAATAGTTCTCGATGCCGGCGCACGAGCCGGTGGCTTCCAGCATTTCGAGGTCGAAGCGGCAGCGCTGTTCCAGCCGCTGTGCCTCAAGCAGGCGGCCGGCCCGCTCCAGTTCGACCAGCCGGTGCTTGAGCTCTTCCTTGATCGACTTGATCGCCTGGTTCAGCGTCGGGCGCGGCGTCACATAGTGCGAATTGGCGTAGATCTTGACGCTTTTCAGCTCGCCGGTCTTCTGGCCGGTCAGCGGGTCGAATTCGGTGATCTGCTCGATCTCGTCGCCGAACATCGAGACGCGCCAGGCGCGGTCTTCCAGGTGGGCCGGGAAGATTTCGATGGTGTCGCCGCGCACGCGGAACGAGCCGCGGACAAAGTTGATGTCCTGCCGCTTGTACTGCTGGGCGACGAGATCGGCGAGCAGCGCGCGCTGGTCGAGCCGGTCGCCGATCTGCATCTGGAAGGTCATCGCCGTATAGGTTTCGACCGAGCCGATACCGTAGATGCAGGACACAGAGGCGACGATGATGACGTCGTCGCGCTCAAGCAGCGAACGCGTCGCCGAGTGGCGCATGCGGTCGATCTGCTCGTTGATCGAGGATTCCTTCTCGATGAAAGTGTCGGTGCGCGGGACGTAGGCTTCCGGCTGGTAATAATCGTAGTAGGAGACGAAATACTCGACGGCGTTTTCCGGGAAGAATTTCTTGAACTCGGAATAGAGCTGCGCGGCAAGCGTCTTGTTCGGCGCCAAGATCAAGGCAGGCCGCTGCGTCTCCTCGATCACCTTGGCCATGGTGAAGGTTTTTCCTGAGCCGGTGACGCCGAGCAGCACCTGGGTGCGGTCGTGGTTATCGACGCCTTCGACCAGATCCTTGATGGCGGTCGGCTGGTCGCCGGCCGGCTCGAACTCCGACACCATCTTGATGGCGATGCCGCCTTCGGATTTTTCGGGGCGGGCAGGGCGGTGCGGCGTCCACAGCACGCCGTCCTTGTGCAGCGGATTGCCGGATTCGATCAGCGCCGACAGTGCCGCCACCGTCGCGGTGACGCTGCCCGAGGCCATGGTCTCGGCGTCCTCCAGCGAGATGTCGAGGCCGGCGACCGGATTGAGGCCGGCTGCCGTGCGCTCCCTGGCTGACGCCGCGCCACCCATCGAGGTGCCGCGCGAACTGCGCCCCGGCGAGCTTGAGCGCTCGGGTATCTTCTTCGACGGCTTCGGCGATTTGCCGCCGTCACCCTTGGCGACAAGACGTCCTTCGTTTTCGGCTTCCTGCTCGATCTGCTCGGCCCAATCCGCGATCGAACCGGTCAGCGGCGTGCCAGAGAGCTCCGGCTGCGGCATCTCGGCGAAGCCGCCTTTGTGCAGCGGCTCGGAGGCGTCGAGGAAATCGGTCAGCGGGCTGCGCCGCTTCGGCGCGGCGCGGTCGTCATTCGCCGTCGGCGGCGTTTTCTGATCGGGAGATTTGGCCATGTCCCGAATATGGGATTTCCTGGCCAAAATGGAAAGAGCGCGGTGGGGAGAGGCGTGCCGGACAGCGCTGCTCCTGACAGCAGGCTGTCAGGAGCAGTGGGAAGGCGCCCGAAAGCCTCTTGTCGTTACACGCCCCTGGCGGCTGATGCGACCTGCGTCGCCGACCCGTTCAGGCGCGGCACCACGACGAGGCGTTTGATTTTGCCCTTCTTGAAAGCGGCGAGAAAGCGCGCATAGTCCTTGAAGGCGACGCAGCCGCTCGACTGGGCGTAGCGGCCCCGGAGCAGGTAGGTATGGGCCAGCAGGCCGTTGCGATTGTATTTGTTGCGGCCATCGACCGGTGTCAGGCGCAAGGCCTCCACTCCGTGGAAGCGCGACTCGCGCATCGACAGATTGTAGGTGTTGGGCGGCGTGGGTCCGCGATTCTTCTGGTCGGCATAACGCGGCTGGTCCGCCATGGCGCCGATGCCTGAATGCGCCTCCAGCCTCGAGCCGTCAGGCATGTAGACGGTCGCGCTGCTGATGTCGTACACGGCGACGCCATTGCCGGCTCCGCTCCTGGCGGCTGGCGAGTTGAAGAGGTTCCTGAACGCCTTGCCAAGGCCGCCCGAGGGCGTGTCGGGCTTGGCATAGGCCAGCACATCGCCGCCATCGGCCGGCCGGCCTTGCCGCGTCGGTTTTGCCGGCTGGGCCTGCTGGACCGTCTCGCGTGCCGGCTTCGGCTGCTGAACGGATTTCGGCTGCTGGACGGACTTAGGCTCCTGCTGGACCACTTTGGGCTGCGGCGCGTCGAATTGCGGACGCCGGGTCGGCAACGGCACGTCGTCGGTCAGAGCGTCCGGCAGGGAGGCGGCATCGCCGGGTTGATCCTGCTGGGTTTCGACGGGTGAAACCACGACATCGGCTGACGATTCCTCGATCGGCAGCGGTGAGGCGAACGCCTCGTCGTCGGCCGGCAGGGACTGCACCAGAGCAAGCGCCAACTGCGAATTGTCCGGCGTACCGGATTGGGCAAAGCCCATCGGAGGCGGTGCGGTCTGAACGACCACCGAGTCGGTATCCAGCCGGGCGAAACGTTCGGCCGCCGGAACTGGCATGTTATCGGACAGGCTGGCTGTGAGCTGGACGGAGGGCACCAACGACGCCTCGGCAATTCGCGGTGCGACTGTGGAGATCACCGGGCGGGTGTTGGCACTGGCGGCAGGCTTTCCGGCGTCGGCAAAGGCAGCGGCCAACTTCATCGGCGAAAGCGACGCTTCCATGCGTTCGAAGCGCTCCTGCGCCTTCGACTTCACGGCGGCGGGCATCGGCTTTGCCTGCGCTACAAGGCGTTCGGATTTTTCCGCCCGCGCGCTTACCCTGGCCAGCTTGAAACAGCTGGCGCCGCACTGCACCGAATGATCATGCAGGGCCTGAGTGCCGCCATTGGCGTTGGCCAGCACGAAGGGTGCTTTCAAAAAGTGCTGTTTCAGCGGATCGGCAAGTGCGAGCGATCCCGCTGTCGACAGTGTCTGGGGCAGGCCAACCGAAGTTGCCGACAGAGAGGCGCCGACGGAACTGAGGCCAGCCATGGTGCCGATCAACCAAAGACCGATGGCGGTGCTGACGCAAGGCAGCGCGACCCAGCGGGCCACCCGGCCAGCGTTGAAGGAAGGGGAACGTGGAGCATCGACGAACTCGCCGCCCTCACGCTGTCCCCGGTTTTTTTTGTGTGTACTCAACAACGCCATGCAACCAATCTCGCTTCAATCGGTTTCCCCGTACGTGGCCTTGAGAGCCGCGACGACCATTCTGTGAGTGATCCCAGGTGGTCCCCGACGCGTTTGCCGCGTCTGTAGTTGGTTGCCGATTGCTTCAAAATATGGACAAAGTTGGTTAATCAATTCCTCTCAAAACCAACGACGAGATGTGGATTTTGGCCAAATCAGCCTTCGTCCACGGCCAGGAAAGTGGTGTTGTCGCCCTTCCGACCTGGTTTTGCTGCCTGTTTTTGGCGGCCGAGTCAAGCAAAACAGCCACTGCTAATTTTTACGCAGCGCCTCCGCGCGGTGTATGCAGCGAACCGACTGCCGGCAGACCTGCCTAAAAAAGGCGCGCGTGTTTCCGGTAAAACTGTTGCCTGCCATGCTAGATTTCTCGCGGGAAGGCGGCCTCAAACGGCCCACCCTCAGTTGAACCAAAGCGCAAACGTCAAAAACCCGCCGCCGCCGAACTGGCGCTGGATCTGGTCGAAATCGTCGCTGGTCACGAGCTCGCCGCTTTCGAGGTAGGGCGCGATGGCCGGGCCGGTGATCGACAGCACGAGATCGAAGTTTTTTGGCTCGTCGAAGAAGCGCTTCATGTTGATGCCAAGCCCAGTACTGGCGGTGACGCGGAAATGCGGCAGCAGCTTGCGGCCTTCCAGGAGATCCTCGGCCATGGTCAAGGCGGCGAGCCAGGCCTGGACCTGCTCCTCGCCGACTTCGAGGCCGGTGAGCGGGTTCTCGCCCTTCTGCTGCGGTCCAGGCAGCCATTCGCGGTCATTGTCGGTCTCGGCGCGGATCGCCTTCCAGTCCTCGCGCGACAGCCGGATCATTTCCAGCAGGTGGCGGCGCGCCGCTTGCCGGCGCTCCGGTTCGATCACCGGCCAGTTGACGAGATGCACCATCGAGATGAAATCGGCGATGCGCCATTCCGAGGAGAAGATGCTCGAGCCCATATCGCCGGCCGGCGGCACCAGAATATCCTGCAGCGGCAATTTGGCGCGCGGGAACAGCATGTGAAACGAGCCGTCGAAGGTGCTCCTGAAATCATGCGCCAGCCAGAAATCGGCCTGCGCCATCAGGAACTCGGCATAGCCCTGCAGCCAGTAGCCGTCGGCGCGGTCGAAGCGGAAGGTGAGCGTGGGGGCGGCGGCGTCCGACGAGATACCGCCGCGCGAGAGTGAGGCGATGATCGCCGCCATGCTCTCGTCCGGCGCGATGGTGCCGTCCTCGTTGAGGTCGATGCCGGCATGGGTGAGATCGATGACCATGCCGATATCGGCATCGGGCGGCACCGAGGCAAACGTGGCTGCGGATTTCTCCAGCCGGTCACGGAAGCCGACCAGGATGGCGCGGAACTGCTCGTAAGTGAGCGGCTCGGGATTGGGATTGTCGGGCACTGGCAACCGCATCAGCGGCAGCATGAAGGATTGCGGGCTTTCGAAACCATGACGGCGCTGGCCGGTGGCCAGGATCTCCAGTGCGGTAAAGAACTCGCCCGCCCCGGCCGCATAGGCGGATGCCGGGTCTTTTGGCGCGGCAGCCTCCAGCGTCGAGAGAGCGGTGTCGCGCGCGGCCACGGTCTTCGCCTCAAACAATGTGGTTGCCGCTTCTGGCATTGCCGCCGACGCGGAAGACAGCGGCAGGAGCAGAATGAAAGCGGATGTCAGCAGGCCTGCCAGTCGTGTCATCTTTTCCCCCCAATGTTTGTCGCGCAGTGCAAACATACACCATTTGCAGCGCCGCGCTTCAACCCGCCCGGCGGACGGTCTACACAGGGCAAACAATTGGGCATCGCGTGTCGAATTATCCGTTTTCCTACAAGCTGTCCTGGCTGCCGCGTTTCCTGAAGCCGTCATTGGCCGGCGACGCTCAAGACTTTGCGCCGATGGCCGGGACGCTGATGGATCCACCGCCGAAGCAAGCGGTGCGGCTTGCCTTTGTCGGCGACATCTCGGCGGTGGCCAACCGCAGCGCGCCGGATTGCGATCCGGCGATCAAGGCGCTGCTCGGCGCTGCCGATCTGGTGATCGGCAATTGCGAAAGCCCTGTTGTGGACAGGCCAAGCGCGGTGCTGGGCACAAGGCTCGGCACGCATCATGCGATGAGCGAGCCGTTCCTGGCCGAGGCGCTGACGGCGGTTGGTGTTGCGCGCGAAAAACTCGTGCTGTCGCTGGCCAACAACCATGTACTGGATCAGGGCATCGCCGGTTTCGACGAGACAATCGCGGCGTTGCTGCGGCTCGGCATCCGCACGATCGGCCTGGCCGACGGTCCGGTTGTGCCGATTCAGGTTGGATCGCTTGATATCGGCTTCGCCGCCTTCACGCTGTGGCGGAACGCCGATGAAAAACTGTTTGCCGGGCGCGTTTCGATGGACAGCGATCCGGCGAGCTGGCCACCCGCTGGCTTGGACCTTCTCTGCGCCGTGCCGCATTGGGACTGGGAGTTCCGACATTTTCCGCGCGACGGGACGCGAGCGCTGGCCAGGCGGCTGGCCGGGCAGGGCGTCAGGCTGATCGCGGGCCATCATGCCCATGTCGTGCAGCCGGTGGAAAAGATTGACGGGACGATCGTCGCCTATGGGCTCGGCGATTTCCTCGGTACCGCCTTTGCCCGGCAGCCATGGCCGGGCCGCATCGGCTCTATCCTCGTTGTCGATGTCAGTTCCGATGCTGGTACGCGCGGCAGGATCGCGTCTTACCGGATGCATCCCTTCATGCGCCTGCGCGCTGGCGACCACGAGCGGCTGGTGTTGGTGGAGGCTTTGGAGGGCCGAATGCGTGACAGGGTCGCGGAGCGACTGAAAGCGGTCTTCCCTTCTCCACCAACCGATGAAGGCGTTCCCGCTTAACCATCTGGCGGCCCTTGCAAAACCAACTATCATGCTCCCGCAGAGGCAGGATTGCGGGGGTAGCGGTGGAATCAGCGGATTTCATGCCGAGCGAAACGGTCATCGCCGGCATCCGAAAAGACATCGAGGCCTATGAAGCGGCGAGGGCTTCGGCGGTCCGGCGGGTGCGCTGGCGGGTGCCGGTGTTCGTGGGGCTGGTGCTGGTGGCCGTGGTGCTGGTCGCCTGGCTGTTCAACAAGGTCGCCGACCCCAACGAGCAATGGGTCTCGACGCCGCATGTATTTCTCTATGTGATCGGCTTCGCGGCTTCGATCCTGCTCTATTTCCAGGCCAGGAAACCGGCGACGGGGCTGCAGCAATCGTTCCGCGAGACGCTGCTGCCGATCATATTCGGCTTCATCGCCGACATGCGCTACCAGCATGGCGTGACGCCGAATTCCTTCGACCGGCTGCCGCGCACGGCGGTTGGTCCGTTCAACCGGCAGGCGTTCGACGACATCGTGGCGGGCCGCTATGAGGGGTTTCCGTTCGAACTGTACGAGGCGCATCTGCGGGAAGGGTCGGGCAAGGGCTCCTCGACCGCCTTCCAGGGCGTCATCGTCGCTTTCGAGACCATCGCGCCGTTTCCCGGCATATTGGTAGCGACGCGGCGGACCAACGCGGTGATCAGCTTCTTTCGCGGCATATTTGCCAGCAAGCTGCAAGAGCTGTCCAGCGGCGATGCTTTGCTCGATGCCGCCTACGAGTTCCGCACCGACAATCTCGGGGCGGCACAGCCATTGGTGAGCGGCCGGCTGGCGCAGGCGCTGAAATGGCTTGGCGAAACCTGGCCGGACGACCCAGCCCGCGTCGCGCTCCACGGCAGCGATGGTTTCCTACTGTTGCCGCATACGAAGAACTTCTTCGAGCTGCCGGATATTTCGGTGCCGCTCGACTACAGCAGGCATGTCGCGCCGATGATATCGGACATGGGCGCGATGCTGGCGACGGCGGCACTTGTGCGCAAGATCGGCGCGAAGGACGAAGCGGGTTGATCGGGCTGCGCTTTCAGCACTCGAAGCCGTATTTGTCACGCATGTAGTCCGCCTCTTCTTTCGACATTTTGTTGAACATGACGCACACGGTGAAGCTGCCGACCTGACGTTCGCCGCGTGTGTATCCCCAGTCGGAAATATCGTCCCTGGTGAATTCTATGTTCTGGCCGAGGACGACGTTGTGCACTTCCTCCGGCTGGTTTGCCAATATGCCGACAAATCCGGTTTCGGTGCGGCGGAACGGTATGACCCAGAAGTGTTCGGTGACGTTGCCGTCCCGTACCTTGACCTTCAATTTGAACCTCTCTGTGTCGGCGGGAGGCGCCTCGGACAGTGCCAGGAAGTCGTCCAGGCTGGCGAGCGCCTGCGCGGTCGCCGCTGCCATCTCTGGGTCGCCGGGAGTGAAGATAATTGTTTTGTCGTCGCCCGGATCCGTGGCTTGTGCGCCGGCCAATCCTGGAGCAAGCGCCAGCATCAGGGACATCGCAGTCCGGACTGCAAGCTTCATGGAAGGCCCCCCTTCATGTCAACGGTCGACACCATCCCGCATTCGACGTCGGTTTGCAACCGTAGCGCGAGTTTGATCAGCGTTGGCGTGGCGGTTTTTGAACTGATCCGCGAAACAAAATGTGTATCGACGATCGGTCAGCGCTCTGTTTCGTGATGCCGCCCGAGATGGATTGCGGCGGCTGCGTGGTGATCGAAAGCCGCCCGTCACAATCGGCCAAGTGACTCTTTTCGCGGACAGAAGTGCGTTCATTGGGGGAGCCGAAGCGGCCTGAAATGATCTAGGTCGCAGATAATGTGTCGGAATTAAGCCTATGATATTGTTTGCGAAAATTCACCCAATGTGATTTGCGGAGGGTGCGCTTTCCGTCCAGTTTCAGGCCGTCCGGTGCTGTCGTTTCCCAAGGCGGCGGTCCGGAAAAGTGAAACAGCACGGAGTGCTTACCAATGAAGAAGACCCTCGCAACCACCGCTGCTCTGCTCGCCTTCCTCGGCACCGCTTATGCCGCGACCGTTCAGGGCACCATTCAGGCCGTCGATCCGACGACCAAGTCGATCACCCTCGACGACGGCAAGATCTACCAGCTGTCGCCCGAAGCGACGATCGGGAAACTGAAGGTCGGCGCCAAGGTGGCGGTGACCGTCGATGACAAGACCGGCATCGTGACGTCGATCAAGAAGGCCTCGTAAGGCGTCAGCGTCGTTCGTCGGCAAGCCTGCTGACGCAATTTCAGACCCTGTTCCATTCTGGCCGGTCCTCAGGGGACCGGCCATTTCGTGCCCTCCACCCTCGACGCCAGGCAAAACGCCGTCCCGGCGGCGCCGCTATGGTTTTTGCCAAAGAGCCGCGCTATCCCTTGGCCAGCGGGGGATAGTCATGGCCGACGAGCAAAAAGGGTTTCGCCTGTCGCGGCGATTGCTGCTGGGTGCGGCTGTCGTCGGCGGCGCGGTGCTGTGGGGCGGCAACACGGTGGCGCGGCTGGCACGCGGACCTTCGGGGCCGAAGAACGCAGGACGGATAGCCGATATAGACGGCTTCGCGCTGCCTCTGAAGCCGCTGGACAATGCGCCGGCCTTCGATGCGTCACTGCCCTGGTCGGCAAAGGGTGGTGACATCAACGATGCCAGCGGCCTGTCGATGACCCCGGTCTACGGCGTGGTCGAGGTCAGCGGGGACGAGCACATCGCCAAGGCCCTGGCCTTCGCGCGTGCCAATGGGCTGAAAATATCGCTGGCCGCCATCCGCCATTCCATGGGCGGGCATGCCTTCGACGACAACGCGCTGGTGCTCGACCTCAGAAAGTTCAACAGGGTCACCGTCGATGCGGCGGCCAAGACCATGACCTTGCAGCCGGGCGCGCGCTGGCATGACATCCAGAACCTTCTGCATCCGCACTTCGCGGTGAAGGCGATGCAGTCGACCGACATCTTCTCGGTCGGCGGTTCGCTGTCGGTCAATGCGCATGGCATGGACCACCAGGCGGGTTCGGTGGCGGGCTCGATCCGCTCGATGCGGGTGATGCTGGCCGACGGTTCGGTGACGACCTGCTCGCCGACCGAGAACACCGATCTGTTCCGCCACGTCGTCGGCGGTTACGGCCTGTTCGGCGTGGTGCTGGAGGCGACGCTAGATATCGTCGACAACGCCGTCTACCGCACCTCGCGCGAAATCATCAAATCGGACGATTTTCCGGAATTCTTCGCCAAGGTGCTGGAGCCGAACAAGGATATCGGCCTGTTCTACGGCCATCTGTCGACGGCGCCCGGCAATTTCCTCGAGGACATGATCGTCTACCGTTACGACAAGGTGGCCGAGCGGCCGCCGGCCGATCAGCCCGAGATCGGCGAACCGGGATCGGTCGGGTTGAAGCGGGTGATCATCAACCTGGCGAAATGGGGCAGCCTGTTCCAGGAATTGAAATGGTTCACCGAAAAGACACTGGAGCCAAAATTCGAAAGCTGCACGGTGGCGCGCACCTCGGCCATGGCCGAGGGCGAGGCCTGTCTCGTCACCCGCAACAACCCGATGCACGATTCGGTGCCCTATCTGTTCAACGATCAGATGGAAGAGACCGACATCCTGCACGAATATTTTATTCCGCGTGCCGCCTATGTCGAATTCATCGCGGAAGCGCGCGAGATCCTGCGCAACCAGACGCTGCCGGTGCTCAATGCTTCGGTGCGCATCGTCCACAGGGAGGATGTGGCGCTGACCTACGCGCCGGAGCCGGCCTATTCGCTGGTGCTCTACGTCAACCAGCCGACCGATGCCGACGGCAATGCCAGGATGCGGGCGCTGACGCGGGCGCTGATCGACGTGACGATCAAGCATGGCGGGCGCTTCTTCCTGCCTTACCAGCTGCATTATACGGCCAGGGAATTGCTGGCCTCCTATCCCGAACTGCCGGCCTTCCTGGCGGCGAAGCGGCAGTATGACCCAACGGAACTGTTTTCCTCGACCTTCTACCGTGCCATCAAGGCGCTGAGCGGGGTGTCGTAAGAAGCAGGAGAACAGGCATGCGGATGGTATCGGCGGCGGCACTCATCCTCATCGCGCTGTGCGCTGGCCCTGCCGGAGGCGAGGATCTCAAGGCCTTCAAGCTGACCATCGACGGCGTGACGGTCGATATCGATCCCGGCGAGAGCGCCGATGTGACGCTGCCCGGCGGCAAGCAGAGCAAGGTGACGCTCGCGCGCAACGACTTCGCCACCTTTTCAGGCAGCGACTTCTCCTTCGTCCATCCCAGCGGCATTTCGGTGACCAAGACCGATCTCGGCGATGACATCACGCAGTATCTGATGGCGTCGGCGCTGGGCACGATCGTCGTCGTGCAGGAATATGGCGCCATGAATCCGGTGTCGCTCAACCAATTGATGCTGCAGGAGATGACCAGGGAATCGGTGCAGGCGGGCGCCAAGCTGACGCAGGGGCCGACCACGCGCAAACTCGCCGACGGCAAGGAACTGACCGGGATCCGGGCCGAGGTGAAGACACGCACCGACACCGCCGATTTCGAGATCGTCGGCTTCGGCCTGGCCGATCGGGGGCTGCTGTTCATCACCCGCATTGCCGGCGAGGATGCAGCGACCGAAAAGCCGCTTGTCGACAAGTTCTGGCAGAGCCTGAAAGTCAGGTTCAGGCCGGACTAGGATCGTGTCTCAGTTTGGATTTCGGCTGGGGTTTTGCGTAACGGCGGCTCAAGTTATTCTGAAGACCCTGGGTTGGAGATCCTGCAGCATGGCGAAGCTCATTTTCAGAATGAACCAGTCACTCGACGGCTATGTCGACCACCAGAAAATGCCGTCGGGCCCGACGATCTTTCGTCACTGGATAGAGCAAGTGCGCAATTTGAGCGGCAGTGTGTACGGTCGCGGCATGTACGAGGTCATGCGCTATTGGGACGAAGACAGTCCTGAATGGAGCGCGGAGGCGCACGAATTCGCGGCGGCGTGGCGAAGCCAACCGAAGTGGGTTGTGTCGCGCTCTCTGAAGTCGGCCGGCCCTAACGCAACACTTGTCGCGGATGACGTCGAGGCGGTGATACGCGGGCTTAAGGCTGAGCTCGTCGGGGAGATTTCAGTTTCTGGACCAGGCCTGGCGCGAAGCCTGACCGACCTTGGTCTTGTCGATGCGTACCAACTCTACCTCCATCCGTTCGTGCTTGGTCATGGCAAGCCATTCTTCGCCGGCCCCCGGCCGCCGCTTCGCTTTGTGGCCAGCGATTTGATTGGCGACGACGTGATCAGGTTGACCTATGTGCCTGCCTGATCACGCGGTCGTCGAACCGAGACGCCAGCGGGCCTACAGCCCCTTCGGCATCAGGCCAGCCAGCCAGTTCACAGAGCGCTTCGCGGCGTCGGCGGTTGCCGAGGCGGCGCGGCCGAGATCGGTCTTGACCACGGCGTAGCCGTTCTTGGTGCGATAGAGCACACCGGTTCCGCCATCGACCACCTGTTCATAGGCAACGGGCCGGGCGGCGTCGGCTTCCATGGCGGTCGTCGGCGAACCGACCGAGACGCTCGGCCGGTGGCTGAGTTCCGGCGGCAGCGGGCTTTCGGTTCTGACGACGCGGCTGGCGGGCTTCAGTTCCGGGCGCGATGCGGTCGCGGCCAGCTGCGAGGAGGACGACGAACCCTTCGTGCGGCAAATGCCGGAGACGAGCGGATAGTTGAAATTGCGCTCGTGCAGCATCTGGCTCTTCATCGCGGCTTCGCATTCGGCGACGGTCGACCATTTGGCCGGCGTCTCGCCGATATATTCGCAAAGCTTGGCGTCGCAGTCGCAGCCGACAATGGTCATGGCGACAAGGGCGGTCTTGATCACGGTCTTGTCCCTTCGAGATGCCCCCCGGCAGCCCTTCCATTCTTCCCATTCCTTCGCGCGCGAACAAGGCGGGATTTGGCCGCGATTGTGGAATGGGCGTGACGGAGGCCAGGAAATGCGTAATCTTGGCCGGGCGTGACCGAAAGGCCTCAGTAATCGTAGACGTGTTCGAGCCTGGCGCCGGACTTGATCAGCGCCGGCAGCACGAGATGCAGCTTGCGCACGGCAACGATCATGCCGGTGCGGCGCGTGGATTGATCGGCCGGCAGCGGATAGCTGAACAGGATGCGCATGCCTTCGGGAACGGCGATCGTATCGGTGGAGAGCACCGTGGCCATGATCTCGTCATTGCCGCCGATCTCGACGAAGGAGACGCCCTTGTCGATCAGGCGCAGGATCATTTCGGTGAAGACCTGATAGCGCCTGGTGACGAAGATGGTGCCGTCAGCGCCCATGTCGCGTTCGAGCAAGGTGTCGGGCTCGTTGCGCGTGGCTTCGCCGACGGGTCCCTTGGCCCAGACATGGATGTCGAGCAAGGCGGGGTCCATCGTGGCAGCGAGGGCCTTTTTTATCAGGTCGGCATAGCCCTGCTTGATGGTGTCGGCGAGGCCGAACGCCAGCTTGCGTTCGCTGGTGCGGATCGAGCTGTCGCCCGGCGCCGGCTGCACGGCAAACAGGCCGGCACGCTTGTCGGCATACGGGAACTGATACCAGGGCACCTGGTCGAGAAACGCGGCATAGTCCGCCGCGACCTTGGCCTGATAAATGTCGGCGGCAGTGCGCTTGGCCGTCGTCGCCTCGGTGATGCGGCCGACCGTGTTCTCATAGGCCCACTGCAATATATGCTCGATCGAGTGGCTGGTGCCGATGATGACCAGCATCTGGTGGTTGGCGTAGTTGAACTTGTAGGGAGCGCTGGCGCGGATCACCATGGCGTAGTCCTGCCAGAAGCGGCCGATATAGGACCAGTAGGGGAAGCCGCTCGGTTGGTCCTTGTCGACGAAGCCGGCATATTCGCGCGCGGCGTAGACGATCGCCCATTCCGGATAGGTCAGGAAGGTCGATTCCTCCGGCCGCTGGTAGCCGGGGATCTCGGCGCGGACCTTGTCGGCCAGCGCCTTGGGCGGGGCGCCGTCGGCAATGCCGGGCAGCGGCGTCTTGTCGAGCGACGACGTCGTCAGGAAGCCGTAGCTCAGCCCGGCGATCGGGATGAGGATGACGACGACGATCAGCCAGAGGATCGTCTTGATGATGCGCTTCAGCCAGCGGAACAGGAACATGCCTGGTCAGGCCGTGGCGAAGTGGTCGTGTACGCGCCTGGCCAGCCGGAAGCCGACATAGACGGCGAAGCCGCCAATGACGATGTGCGGCAGGTTGGCGAAGAAGCGGGCCGGGAATTCGATATCGTTGAGAGAGCGGAAGCCGTTGATGAAGATACCGGCGTCGAGGCAGCCGGAACCGGTGACCAGCCCGAGCACGCCGTCGAACAGGTAGACCGAGCCGAACAGCTTGAAATAGAACACTGCCTGGCGGTGGGAGATGAAGGCGGCGGCCAGCGCCCAGACGCCGGAGAAGGCGTGCAGCAGGTCGTCGTACCATTGCAGCGAGAAAAGGCCGAACAGATTGCCGTCGGCATCGTTGAACGCCGGTATGTAGCCGATGGCGACGACGCCGAAGAACAGGAAAGCGTAGGCAACGGCAAGCTTCTGGACGAGCGTCATGAAGTATCCCCCTTCTACGAGCCCATTTGTAAACGCTACTCTGCCGGCCGCCTGACGCGGTTTTCTGCGCTTCCTATGCTCACGGACTCAAAGGTCCGCTACGCTTCGGTTCTCGAAAACCACGCCATCCGACTCGGCAGAGCGCGTTTTCAAACGGGCTCTGACCAGGCGATACTAACCGATTTTAGCGCGTGGAGAAGCGGCGCTCGCAAGATCGCCGCCAAAGGGCATCGGGGGGCCAAAAAGACAGTCGGCGCCGGGATTTCTCCCAGCGCCTCCCTGTCAGATCAGGACACGGTCGCGGCAGCAACTTCCGTAAAGTCGTCGCGCCTTGCCGGCCTTGATTTTGACGGTCCTGCCAGTCCGCCGCCCGAGAGCAGCGTCCGTTCGGGACCACGCCGGTCTCCACCCTTGCGAGCTTTGCCCTGCGCACCATCGAAGGTTTTTGCCGTCCTTCATGGCAGCATCGGTCCGCCGTAGGCGTTGGCACGCTTTCCGCGGCCCCGTAGGTCTCGGCTCCGTCCCTCGAAACAGGCAAGCCTGCTCTCGCTTCGGGCCGTACGGGCCTCAGGAAATCCGCCTTTCACTTCGCCTTTCGGCTTGATGATCGGTAGCCGCCTGAGATGGGTTTAACGTACGCCGGGTAAGGGTCCTGGGGAATGGCCGCTGCCCTGTGGATAGCGGGATTACCGGGGATCGTTAGCCACAAACCGGGGAATTCGAGCGCCGGCTGCTTTAGACAGCCCGCCCGCTTTTTTGCGTACGAGCCGACAGCGCCCCTTGCTCCGCCGGTGGTCGCGGGCTTCAATGCCGGCAAAGGATCGGACCTGCATGTCCGGCGCCGGGGAGGGCGGGTATTTTGAAAGTCGGAGTGGTTCTCAACCCGATTGCCGGTGGCGGCCGGCTGAAACGGCATTGGCCTGATGTTGCCGTGTCGCTGAAAAAGCATTTCGGCGAATTCGAGCTGCGCGAAACGCAGGCCGAAGGCGATGCCGAAAGGCTGGCAATCGATCTCGCAATGATGGGCTTCGATCTGGTGATTGCGGCCGGCGGTGACGGCACCGCCAGCGAAGTGGCCGACGGGCTTCTGCAGGCGGCCCAGGAGAGCGGCCGGATCACTGAACTTGGCCTGTTGCCGTGCGGCACCGGCATCGATTTCGCGCGCGGGCTCGGCCTGCCGAAAGAGGTGGATGCCGTGCTGAAGCGGTTGGCCGAAGCCAAGGGCCGCAAGGTCGATGCCGGGCGCATCGGCTACATCGACGATCACGGCGCGCTGGCCAGCCGGCACTTCATCAACATCGCCAGTCTGGGACTTTCCGGCGCCACCGACCGCGCCGTCAATGCCGACAAGCGCAAGGGCAGGATGTCGGCCAAGGCACTGTTCCTGTGGCGCACCGTGATGGAGTTCATCCGCTACCGTTTTCAGGACGTCAGGATCACGGTCGATGACGGCGCACCCTTCGAAGCGCGCATGGCGCTGGTGGCGGTCGCCAATGGAAAGTTCTTCGGCGGCGGCATGATGATCGCGCCGGATGCCGAAATCACCGACGGGCAGTTCGACATCGTCATCCTGCGCGCCGCCGGAAAGCTGAAGCTGATCTGGGACATCCGGCTGCTCTATGGCGGGCGGCACCGCAACCATCCGGCGATCACCATCCTGCGCGGCAGGAAAGTGGTGGTCGAGCCGCTCGGCGATGCGTCAGAGAATGGCGCCCTGGTCGATATAGACGGCGAGTCGCCGGGACGCATACCCGCGACCTTCGAGATCCTGCCGGGTGCATTGACGCTCAGATACTGAATCAAGCCGTTGACAGATTGATTCAGATGAATCCGCCCATCAATCCAACATCCTGAAATCGCTTGATAACTGGCTGATGTCAGAGTTCCAGCTTGGCCGGAAAACCGGGCGCGCGCAGGTCGGTATCGACGGCATCCTCGAGCAATTTGACGATCTGGGTGGACCAGGCGCTGCCGCCATATTCCTGTTTGCCCATCTGGAAAATCTCACTCACAAGCGGCGCCAGTTGGAGCGGCAGTCTGAATTCCCTGCCCATCGCCAGCGCGAAGCCGAGGTCCTTCAGCGCCAGGTCCATGGTGAAGCCGATGTCGTAGGAGCCGTTGAGGATGAGCTGGCTTTCGGTCTCGTGGACGAAGCTGTTGCCGGAGGAGGCTGAGATGGCATGGTAGGACTGGGCGAGGTCGAGCCCGCCCTGTCTCGCCAGCATCAGCGCCTCGCCGGCGGCGACGAGATGGATGAAGGCGAGCATGTTGGTGATCACCTTGATCACCGCCGCCGAGCCGACCGGACCCATCAGGAACGACTTTGCGCACATCGCCTCGATGGCCGGCCGATGACGTTCGTAGAGCGCTGGATCGCCGCCGACCAGCGCGGTGATCTTGCCAGCCGCCGCCAGATGCACGCCACCGGTGACCGGGCATTCCAGCGTCTCGACGCCCCTGGCCGAGGCGAGGGCCGCAAGGCGAAGAATCTCGTCGCGGCCGTTGGTCGACATCTCGATCCAGGTGCCGCCCTTGGGAAGGCCCTCCAGCAATCCGCCGGGTCCGGCCAGCACCGCTTCGCTGACCTTGGGCGAGGGCAGGCACGTGATGGCATTGCCGGCCCGGGCGGCGGCCTCGGCCGGGCTGCTCGCGGTAGTGGCGCCGAGCGCCACCAGGCGCTCGGCGGCGGCCGGATCGCGGTCGAAGACGGTGACGGCAAAGCCGTTGCGGATCAGGCTGGCGGCAAGGTTGCCGCCGAGATGGCCAAGCCCGATGAAGGCGTAGCTTTCGCTCACGGCATCAGCGGGGTCTGCATCATCTGCAGATGCAGGTCCTTGCCCGTATAGGGATGCGCGTCGCAGACCGCTTCGTTGAGCTCGACGCCGAGGCCGGGCTCCTTCGAGGGGATGACATTGCCGTCCTGCCACTCGATCTTCTTCTTCAGGAGCGTGGCATGGAAACCCTCCCACTGCTTCAGCGATTCCAGGATGAGGAAGTTGGGCAGCGTCACCGCCAGCTGGATGTTGGCCGCACCGACGATCGGCCCGCAATAGCAGTGAGGGGCGACCTGGATGTGGTAGGCCTCGGCCATCGCCGCGATCTTCTTGGTTTCGAGAATGCCGCCGGAGCGGCCAAGGTCCGGCTGCAGGATGGTCGCGGCGCGGTTCTCGATGACGCGGGCGAACTCGAACTTGGTGGTCAGCCGTTCGCCGGTGGCGATCGGGATCGAGGTCGCGCGGGCCACTTGCGCCATGACTTCGGGCATGTCAGGCGGCACCGGCTCCTCGAACCACAAGGGATCATAGGGCTCGATGGCGCGCGCCATGCGCAGCGCGCCGGACGCTGTGAACTGGCCGTGCGTGCCAAACAGGATGTCGGCGCGGGTGCCGACCGCCTCGCGGATCGCCTTGATCATGCGGGTGGACAGGTCGATATCGACAAGACGCGGCTGGTGGCCGTCGAAGGCGGTGTAGGGGCCGGCCGGGTCCAGTTTGACGGCGTTGAACCCCTGTTCGACATATTCGAGCGCGCAGGCGGCGGCGAGATCGGGGTCGTTGTAGACGTTCTTGCCGTGCGCATCCTCGGAGTGGACGCTGCCGGTGTGCGGATAAAGATAGGTGTAGGAACGCAGCGTTTCGTGCACCTGGCCGCCGAGCAGTTTGTAGACCGGCTTGTCGGCCTCCTTGCCGATGATGTCCCAGCAGGCCATTTCCAGCGCCGAGAAGCAGCCCATGCCTGACACGTCGGGCCGCTGGGTGAAGCCGGACGAATAGGCGCGGCGGAAGAAGTTCTCGATGTCGTGCGGATCGCGGCCGACGAGATAGCGCTCGGCCATGTCCTCGACCATCCGGGCGGTAACATGGGCGGAGAAGGTGGCGTTGTAGGCCTCGCCATAGCCGACCACGCCGCCATCGGTGGTCAACTTGACGAAGATGAAATACTTGCCGCCGATGCCGGGCGGCGGATTGTCGACAACCCAGGTCTTGACGTCGGTGATCTTCATTTTTGGTCCTCCAGAACCAGTTCGGCGCCCTTCCAACCGGTCATGATCGAGGCGGCGTTGGTGTTGCCGGTGATGTTGTCGGGGAAGATGGAGGCGTCGATGACGCGCAGGCCGTCGATGCCGTGCGCCTTGAGACGCGGGTCGACGACGGCGCGCGCCGGATCGGGCCCCATGCGGCAGGTCGAGACCGGATGATAGACGGTGCCCGAGCGCTTCCTGAAATCCTGAATCAGGTCTGCATCGGAAGTGATTGACGGGCCTGGCAAAACCTCTTCCTCGATGATCTCGGCCATGGCAGGCATCGAGGCGATCTTGCGCACGAATTTCACCGCCGCCAGCATCTCCTCGACATCGGCATTGGTGGAGTAGGCATTGGCCGTTATCCTGGGGTACTCGCGCGGATTGGCCGAGCGGATCATGATCTCGCCACGGCTCGACGGGCGGCAGTTGGACAGGCCGATGGAAAAGCCCGGCCATGGGTCGGGCGTCAGGATGGGACGCTCGCCGCTCTTGGGAATGACGGTCGAGAATGCCTGGAAATAGAGCTGCATGTTGGGCCGCGTCGCCGCCGGGTCGGTGCGGAAGAAGCCACCGGCATTGTTCATCGACAGCGACAGCGGGCCGGAACGGGTCAGGATATATTGCATGCCGACCAGCAGCTTGCCCCACCAGGGACGCAGCGTCTGGTTGAGCGTCGGCAGCTTGCCCTTGAAGGTGTAGTTGATGCCGACATGATCCTGCAGATGCGCGCCGACATTCTCGTTGGCGTGGACCATCCGGATGCCCAGGCCTTTGAGCAGAGCGGAGGGCCCGACGCCGGACAGCTGCAGCAATTGCGGCGAGTTGACCGAACCGCCCGACAAGATAATTTCGCGGCCGGCACGCGCGGTCTTCGTCTCGCCGTTCTGCTGATACTCGACGCCGATGGCACGCTTCCCCTCGAACAGCACCCTGGTCGCCAGCGCCTTCATCTCGACGCGGACATTCCCGCGCTTCATCGCCGGACGCAGGAAAGCGCGCGCCGCCGACATGCGGCGGCCGTTGCGGGTCGAGATCTGGTAGATGCCGACGCCTTCCTGGGCGGCGCCGTTGAAATCCGGGTTGAGCGGCAGGCCGGCCTGCTGGCCGGCGGCGAGATAGCGCTGGGTCAGCGGATGGACGGCGTTCGAACAGTCGGTGACATGCAGCGGGCCCCCCGTGCCGCGCCATGCATCGGCGCCGGCCTGGTTGTCCTCGAGCGCCTTGAAGGCGGGCAAGAGGTCGTCATAGCCCCAGCCTGGATTGCCGGCGGCCGCCCAGGCATCGAAATCCTCGCGCGCACCCCGGATCCAGACCATGGCGTTGATTGAGCTTGAGCCGCCAAGCAGCTTGCCGCGCGGCCAGTGGTCGGCATTGCCGGCGAGCCCCGGGTCCGGCTCGGCCTTGTAGTTCCAGTTGACGCCGGGATCGAAGAAGGTCTTGCCGTAGCCGAGCGGCATCTGCACGTAGAAGCGGCGGTCGCTGCCGCCGGCCTCCAGCACCAGCACCGAGAAGCGCCCCGAGGCCGAGAGTTTTTCGGCCAGGACCGAGCCGGCCGAGCCGGAGCCGACGATGATGAAATCATAGGTCTGCATGATGGAAATGGGAGGCTCCGAAAGATTGGCTGCAGCCTAGACGCGACGGCATTCCGAAGTCGCCGCGCCATCCGGCATCAGTTGTGAAAAAAGCGACCGTCGAACCGATCAGGTTTGCGGGGATTCCCGACAATCGCGCTTGATATCTATCGTCCCGACAGCCTATGCGATGGCACTATCTTGGCGCATAACTTTTCGGAATTATGCTCTGGCCACTCTGCGGAAGGCAGGAAATCATATGCGGACCCTCCCTGACGCGTTCATTCCCGAACTGCCGGGCCACTACAGCGGCAAGGTCCGCGAAAACTACGATCTGGCGGATGGCCGGCGCATCATCATCGCCACCGACCGGCTCAGTGCCTTCGACATCATCCTGACTTCGATCCCCTACAAGGGAGAGATACTGACCCAGACGGCGCGCTACTGGTTCGAGGAAACCGCCGATATCTGTCCGAACCATGTTCTCGAATACCCCGACCCGAACGTCGTCGTCGGCACGAGGCTCGACATCCTGCCGGTCGAGATCGTCGTGCGCGGCTATCTGGCGGGAACCACCAGCACTTCGATCCTGACGCGCTACAAGCGCGGCGACCGCGACATGTACGGTATCCGCCTGCCGGACGGCCTGCGCGACAATGAAAAGCTGGCCGAGCCGATCATCACGCCGACCAGCAAGGCCGCGCATGGCGGCCATGACGAGCCGCTGTCGAAAGCCGAGATCCTCGAACAGGGTCTTCTCACGCAGGCGCAGTGGGACACCGTGTCCGGCTACGCTTTGCGGCTGTTCGCCCGCGGCCAGCAGCGCGCCACCGAGCGCGGCCTGATCCTGGCCGACACGAAGTACGAATTCGGCACCGACAGGAACGGGACCATCATTCTTGCCGATGAAATCCACACCCCGGACAGCAGCCGGTACTGGATCGCATCGAGCTACGAACAGGCGCTCGCCGACGGCAGCCGGCCGGAGAGTTTTGACAAGGATTTCGTCCGGTCGTGGGTCTCGGCGCGCTGCAACCCCTACAGCGACCCGATACCTGAGATACCGGCCGAGATCGTCGAACAGGCCTCGCATGTCTATGCGCAGGCCTATGAGGCGATCACCGGCAAGGAGTTCTCGCCGGACCTTTCCGGGGACAGCGTGCTCGATCGTATTCGCACGAACCTCAGGCGCTATTTCTGATCGACCTTCGCCGGGTGTTGGCTGACGGTGCATCAAACGAAAAACCCGCCTGTGCGGCGGGTCACTGGCGCAAATCAGCACCATAGGCAAAAATGTACCATAGCTGAGGTCACCGAGTCAAGAAAAAATTCCTATCGGGAGAAGCTCCGGGGCCTCGTGGCCATGCCGTGGCGCGTTGACCTTCGGGCGCCGTGACGATACGGGATCGAGGGCAGCCGGTCTCGAAGGATTTCTCGCATGGTGCACTACGCTGAAGGACGGCCGCTTGGCGATCTGACGCTGCGCACCCTGGCCATGCCTTCGGACGCCAATGCGGCCGGCGACATTTTCGGCGGCTGGGTGATGGCGCAGATGGACCTGGCCTGCGGCATCCGCGCCGCCGAGCGCGCCAAGGGCCGCGTGGTGACGGCGGCGGTGAAGGAGATGTCGTTCGCCAAGGCGATGAAGATCGGCGACACGCTGTGCATCTACACCCATGTCGAGCGCGTCGGCCGCACCTCGATGACGCTCAAGGTCGAGGCCTGGGCGCAGCGCTACCTCTCCGACCTGATGGAGAAGGTCACCCATGCCGATTTCGTCATGGTGGCGCTGGATGGCGAGGGCAAACCGAAAGCGGTTCCCGCCGAAGGCTGACGCAAGCCGAAAAATCAGAACCGCACTTGCATCGTGGCGCGGACGCCCTGATCGGCCGCTTTCGTCCCGAACTGGCCGGAGTAGCTGATCCCCAGCGTGGTGCTGTCGGCGATCCGGAAATCGAGCCCGGCTCCGACGATGGCTGTATCCCTGGCGATCGGCGCGCCGGCAATGGTGAAGAGGTCGCCACCGGCGAAGGCCATGTCCGCGGTCGGCGTGGTGTCGCCGAAGGCATGACGCCAGCCGAGCGTACCCTGCGCGCTTGCCTGCACCCCGCCGAGGTCGAAGCCGGCCGAGGCACGGAGGCCCAGCGTGGTGAAGGTGGTCTCGGTGGTCGAGGCAGCGGATGTGAGTGCGGCGGCGCCACCCTTTTCCGTGAAGCCGTCGGTGTGCAGGTTGACATAGGCGAGACCGGCGAAGGGCTCGAAGGCAGCCATGCGCGTCTCGACGCGATAGCCGGCCTCGCCGAAGACCTGCGCGGTGCCGGCATCGTATTTCGCCGTCAGCGCATCGGCGAAGCCTGGAACGACGACGTTGCGGCTGGTGTCGATCCGGTTCCAGCTGTAGGCGACGCCGCCGCGCAGGCCCAGGCCGTCCCACTGTCCACCGCCATAAAGGCCGATTTGATAGCTGTCGCTGGAGCCGGACGAGGCACGATCGTCGACGTCGAAACTGGCGTGGCTGTAGCCGGTCAGCATGCCGACCCGCCAGGCTTCGCCGATCGCGGTGTCGCCGCCGGCGAGGAAGCCGCCAGTGGAGCGGTCGAGGCCGGCGGCATTGCCGTCGCCGCTCGCCGTGCCCCAGGAGCCGAAAGCTTGCCCCCACACGACGAAACGGCTGGTATCAGCCTCGACCAGCTCCGGGCCGCCCTCGCCATAAGCCATCACTGGCATGGCGGGAGCGGCAACGTCGCCCATGGCCGCCCGGACGCGGGCGGTTGCGGCATCGGCGACGAAGCGGCTGTCCTCGATCAGCATCCCCTTGGCCGACGCATGAACCTCGCCCGACGCGGCATCCAGCGCCAGGCGCGCGGCATCCTCGTCGGTCATCAGCAGCATGGCCCGTGCAAGCGCATTGCCTTCGCCGAGCCGATCGAGCGCTCCGGCGGTCGCGACCTGGTTGCGGGTGGTGGCGACGTTGGCGACCGCGACGTCGTTGCGCGCCAGGGTGAGGGTGATGTCGTTGCCGTCGCCGCCCTGGTAGTTGAGGAGATGGTCGAGGAAGAGAAGGTCGTTGAGATCGCCGACGGAGGCGAAGGTACCGGCGACATCGGCCGCGCCATTGTTCTGGATGATCGTGTACGGCCCGTTGAGCAGGTTCCAGCTCTCGGCCGTCGCCGGCGTCAGGACCAGGTTCAGCGTCGCGCCCGATATGTCGACCGTGCCGCCGACGATCAGTCTGTCGGCGCCGGCCGGGGTCGCCTCGACTTCGAATATGCCGTGGTTGACATAGTTGCCGCCGACCGTCTGCACGCCGATGGAATTGCCGACGCCATGCGTGCCGAGGATGGTGACATTGCCGCCAATGGTGCCGATGCCGCCAAGGCGCGCGCCGGAATCGACCGTGACATCGCCGGCGAGGCTCGCTGTGCCATGGCCGTCGTCGCCGACCACCAGCGTTTCCATGCCGACCGTGGTCAGGCCCGCATAGCTGTTCTGTCCGTTGAGCGTCAGCTTGCCCGTGCCGGTCTTTGTCAGGGAGCCGTTTCCGGAAATGGTGCCGCCGATGACGTCGTCATGGCCGAGCGAGCCGAGCGAAAGCTGTGGCGCCAGCTGTGAATCGTCGATTTGTATGGCCCCATCGCCCGACAGCGAGCCGACATCGAGCACCGAGTCCTGGTCCCGGAAGCGCACCAGCACGCTGCCGCCGGCGCCGTTGAGGATGGTTGCGTGCGCCGCCTGCGATGCCTGCTGGAAATCGAGCGTGCCGCCGGCCTCATTGACCAGCGTTGCCGCTCCGCCGTCCGAATGTCCGTAAAAAGTGGTCGAGCCGCCATTCCTGTTGGTTATCGTGGCGTCTCCGGCGGAGGAGAATTCATTGCTCGAATAATCGTCGTCGAAGGTCGTCCTGCTGAAATAATACGGTATGCCCAGCCCGTCATTGACGATCGTCGCCTGGTCCGCGCTTGCCCCCGTGAAGGCGATGAAACCGCCGCCCTGGTTGGTGATGCTGGCTGTGCCGGCATCGGTTCCGGTGCCGAAATTGAGCCCGCCATAGCCGTCCTGCGCCAGGACGATGGTGGCCGCGCCGGCGGTCGCATTGCCCTGGAAGTTGAGGTCGCCCCGGCCGACGGTGATCGAGAGGTCCTGGGCGCTGACTGGATTGGCGGCATCGGTTCCGGAGAAATAGAG
>NZ_RZQT01000070.1:0-32227 GCF_003998485.1 Mesorhizobium sp. M7A.F.Ca.CA.001.04.2.1 | reverse complement strand
GGCGGAGTCCGGTGGGGCTTTTTTCGTGTCATTCATGCGGGTGATGAAACATCGGCGCGAGGCTCTTCGGTCTTGCCAGTCGGCTGGCGGCTTCGCGCGATCCCGGCAACCATGGTGATGAAGCACCGTCTTCATGGAGCGCTCGCTAAACGGCCCTGGCCGCTGCGTCGCTCGCTGGCGGCTGGGTTTTCCGCTTCTGGCCATTGCCCGATCGCGCCCGATCGGTCAACACTGCCGGCCTGCAAAACAGGAAACGGATCATGCCCAGACTGCTCTATGCGTCGTCTTCTCCCTACAGTTCCAAGGTACGAATGGCGGCAGCCTATGCCGGCATCGCTGTCGATCTGGTGCCGATCAAGACCGAGGAGAAGCCGGCCGACTTGATGATCGCCAACCCGCTCGGCAAGATTCCGGTTCTGGTGCTCGACGACGGTCGTTCCATCCATGACAGTCGCGCCATCACCCAGCATCTCAACCGTTTGTCGAAGAGTGCGCTTTTTCCACGCAATCCCGACAAGCGGCTCGAGGCGGAAGTGCTGGAGGCATTGGCCGACGGCATTTGCGACTGTGCGCTGTCGATGGTCTATGAACGGCGCACGCGGCCTGAGGAGATGGTCTATCAGCCCTGGCTCGATCGCCAGTGGGCGAAGATCACGGCGGCACTCGACCTGCTCAACGCCAACCCGCCGAAGCTGCCGAAAAAGATCGCCGCCGGCCAGATGGCGCTGCGCGCCTGCCTTGGCTATCTCGCGCTGCGCTTTGCCGGGAAATGGGAGAAGGGTCGCGCCCGGCTGACGCGGTGGGCGGCACGCTTCGACGAGAAGTTTCCAGAACTGAAGCCCTGCATTCCCGGTTGACCGCCCATTACCCGAATAGATTTACCCGGAAATCACGCAAGCATAAAAAAAGCCGGGCGCGAGGCCCGGCTTTTTCGTGTCGTGGCTTGAACGACTTAGAACTTCATACCGACGCCGAAGGTGACGCGGTTGTCGGTGGCCTTGACCTTGCCGATGCCATCGAAGCTCTTGCTGCCGAAGTCGGTGTAACGATACTCGACGCGACCGAAGACATTGTCGGTCAGCTTGATGTCGGTGCCGAGACCAGCGGTCCAGCCGAGCAACGTGGCGCGGTCCGAACCGTATACGTCGTCTTCGACCTTCAGGCTTCTTCCGGCGAGACCGCCGGTGCCATAGAGCAGGATTTCCGGGGTCACGGCATAGCCGAGACGGGCTCGCAACGAACCCTCGAAGCCGGCCTTGGAATTGACGCCAGAATCGTCGCCCTTGACGCCGTTGTAGCCGAGTTCGGCTTCAGCGCCGTAGACGAAGTTCTCTTGCTGCCACTGATAGCCGCCGAAGACGCTGCCGACGAAGCCCTTGGTGCCGACGTCAACATTGTCAACACCCAGATCCTTTTCCTTGGTATGGCCGCTGAAGCCATAGCCGACGTTGAGACCGGCGTAGGGGCCGGCCCACGAAGCGACGGGAAGTTCAGCGATCGGCGCAGGTGCCGGCGGCTCTTCCGAAACCACGTCAGCAGCATAGGCAGTTCCGCTGAGGGCGAAGAGCCCGAGCGCAACGGCCAGCGGCCGTGCGAATTTGAGATTGGCTTGCATTGTTGTTTACTCCTTAAGCCACAGGACACAGGCTTGTTTCTCACGATCGCCATCGACCCGTCCGGGGGGTGAAACGGATCTGGCGTTCGTCGGTTCCAAATGTCGTGTCAAAATGCGGCTGAAGCGAACCTGAACTTGGGTCATTCCCCGGCGCAAATGAGGCAGAACCTTGACGTTGCATCTTCGCAACAGCGAAATGGCAGGAACCATCCCGTGCTGCGCTGCACACCGCTTGGTGCAAGGACTCCAGCACCCTATATTGCGGTCGGGCACGCCTGAGTCCAGGGCGGGCCAAGATGCCCAAACGGCCGTTTCGCCACAATGCTGCCCAAGGTGCGAACACCATTTAACGCATGCCGGGCCATATTTCGCCGGCACTGCTTTTTCGGGCCGAAATTGAGGATTGACACCATATGAGCAAAGCCACTGTCACGGCGCTGGTGACGGGCGGGGCCAGGCGGATCGGCAGGGCGATCGTCGAGGATCTCGCCGCGCACGGTTTTGCCGTCGCCATCCATTGCAACCGCTCGCGCAGCGAGGCCGATGCGTTGGCTGCAGAAATCATCGCCGGAGGTGGCCGCGCCGCAGTGGTCGCCGCCGACCTGACCGATATGGACGTCATCGATGACCTTATCGGCGAGGCGCAAGCAGCGCTAGGGCCGCTCTCGCTGCTGGTCAACAACGCGTCGCTGTTCGAGGACGATTCGGTTCTCGATTTCGACTGGCGGGCCTGGGACCGGCACTTTGCCGTCCATGTGAAAGCGCCCGCGCTCCTGGCGCAGAATTTCGCCCGGGCGCTACCGGCAGGGCGGGAGGGCCTGATCGTCAACATGATAGACCAGCGCGTCTGGCGGCCGACGCCGCGCTACTTCTCCTATGCACTGTCCAAATCGACGCTGTGGACAGCCACCCAGATGATGGCGCAAGCGCTCGGTCCCCGCGTCCGCGTCAATGCCATCGGCCCGGGGCCGACATTGAAGAACGCGCGTCAGGAGGACAGCGATTTTGCAGCCCAAGTCGATGGCTTGATCCTCAAGCGCGGCCCGGAATTGCCGGAATTCGGCGCCACAATCCGCTATCTCTGGGAAGCGCGCTCGGTCACCGGCCAGATGATCGCGCTTGATGGCGGCCAGCATCTTGCGTGGCAGACGCCCGATGTGACAGGCATGACGGAATGAGTCCTGTAGACCACAAAAGCAAGCCGCGCGGCGGCACCGACGATCTGCCTCCCGATATCGACCTCGAGGACGAGGCGGTCGAGGAGATGGTTGAAACCGTCGGTCCCGATGTCGCCTTCACCGCCATCGACTGGACGCCGCATGCCGGCGACGCGGAAGGCATGATCGGTGCCGAGGTGATCCAGACGCTGGTCAAGCGGCTGCCCAACGCGCCCGGCGTCTACCGCATGATGAACGCTGCCGGCGATGTGCTCTATGTCGGCAAGGCACGCAGCCTGAAGAAGCGCGTCACCAACTACGCGCAAGGCCGTTTCCACACCACCCGCATCGGCCGCATGGTGCGCGAGACGTCGACGATGGAGTTCGTCGTCACCCGCACCGAGATCGAAGCGCTGCTGCTCGAAGCCAATCTTATCAAGCGCTTGCGGCCGCGATTCAACGTCCTGATGCGCGACGACAAGTCGTTTCCCTATATCCTCTTGACCGGCGACCATGTCTCGCCGGGCATCTACAAGCATCGCGGCGCGCGCTCGCGCAAAGGCGATTATTTCGGTCCCTTTGCTTCGGCCGGTGCCGTTGGCCGCACCATCAACTCGCTGCAGCGCGCCTTTCTGCTGCGCAGTTGCACCAACTCGTTCTACGAGAACCGCACGCGGCCATGCCTGCTTTATCAGATCAAGCGCTGCGCCGGTCCCTGCACCGGCGAGGTCTCGCACCAGGACTATGCCGAGCTGGTCAATGAGGCGAAGGACTTCTTGTCCGGCCGCAGCCAGAAGGTGAAGACGGAAATCTCGGCCGCCATGCAGCAGGCGTCGGAAGCTCTCGATTTCGAGCGCGCCGCGATCTATCGCGACCGGTTGGCGGCCCTGTCGCATGTGCAGAGCCACCAGGGCATCAATCCGGCGACCGTCGACGAAGCCGATGTCTTCGCCATCCATCAGGAAGGCGGCCAGGTCTGCATCCAGGTGTTCTTCTTCCGCACCGGCCAGAACTGGGGCAACCGCGCCTATTTCCCCAAGGCCGATCCGGCGTTGGAAGCAGCCGAGGTGCTGGGCTCGTTCCTGGCGCAGTTCTATGACGACAAGCCGACGCCGCGGAACATTCTTCTGTCGCATGGCGTCGAGGATCAGGAATTGCTGGCCGAGGCGCTCTCCACCCGCGCCGGCCGCAAGGTCGCAATCTCCGTGCCGCAGCGCGGCGAGAAGAAGGACCTGACCGACAACGCTTTGCAGAATGCCCGCGAAGCGCTCGGACGCCGGCTGGCTGAAACCTCCACCCAGGGACGCCTGCTTGCCGGTTTCGCCGAGACATTCGGCCTGCCGAAGCCGCCAGTGCGCATCGAGGTCTACGACAATTCGCACATCATGGGCACCAATGCCGTCGGCGCCATGGTCGTTGCCGGACCGGAGGGGTTCGTGAAGAACCAGTACCGGAAATTCAACATCCGCTCGACCGAGATCACGCCTGGCGACGATTTCGGCATGATGCGCGAGGTGATGGAACGGCGGTTTTCGCGGTTGCTCAAGGAGCATGGCGATGTCCCGGCTGGGGATGCAGCCGACGGTTCGGCAGACGATATGGAGGACGATATCTCCGGCAGCTTCCCGGCCTGGCCCGATGTCATCCTGATCGACGGTGGCCAGGGCCAGATGACCGCAGTGCGCAAGATCCTTTCGGATCTCGGCATCGAGGACCGCGTGGTTGCCATCGGCATCGCCAAGGGCCAGGACCGCGATGCCGGCCGCGAGCGGTTCTTCGTCAAAGGCAGGGACTCGTTTTCGCTACCGGTCCGCGACCCCGTGCTCTATTTCGTCCAGCGGCTGCGCGATGAGGTTCACCGTTTCGCGATCGGCTCGCATCGGGCTCGCCGCAAGAAGGAAATGGTCAAGAGCCCACTTGATGAGATCAGCGGCATCGGTCCCGGCCGCAAGCGGGCATTGCTGCTGGCATTCGGCACCGCCAAGGCGGTCAGCCGCGCGGCCATCGAGGATCTGCGGAAAGTCGACGGGATTTCCGAGCAGGTGGCGAAACTGGTCTACAATCACTTCCACGAGAGTTGAAAAATCTGGCACTTTCATCTGGCCTGTCGAATCTGGCCTGTTGACCCCCCACATTCGCTTCTGATTTGAGTAGGCAGGCAGAAAGAGTTTCCCGGATATGGCCAAGCGCGCGTTCAACCTGCCCAACATGCTCACCTACGCCCGCATCGTCGCGGTGCCGATGGTGGTGCTGTGCTTTTTTCTCGAAGGACATCTGAAGTCGAGCGACTTTGCCCGGTGGTCGGCGCTGATCATCTTCCTGCTCGCCTCGATCACCGATTATCTGGATGGCTATCTGGCGCGCGCCTGGCAACAGACCTCCAACATCGGCAAGATGCTCGACCCGATCGCTGACAAGCTGCTGGTCGCCACCTGCCTGCTGCTGCTGGCTGCGGACACCGATCGCCATGCGGGCATTGCCGGCTGGTCGTTGTGGGCGGCGATCATCATCCTGTGCCGCGAAATCCTCGTCTCGGGCCTGCGCGAATATCTGGCGGCGCTGAAAGTCTCGGTGCCGGTGACGCAGCTGGCAAAATGGAAGACCGCCATCCAGATGGTCGCCATAGCGTTCCTCTTGGCCGGACCGGCCGGCGACAAGATCTTTCCGCTGACCACCCAGACCGGGCTGGTGCTGCTGTGGATCGCGGCGTTGGTCACACTCTACACCGGCTACGACTATTTCCGCGCCGGCCTCAAGCACATCATGGACGAGTGAGATGACGACCCGGCTCATCTATTTTGCCTGGGTGCGCGAGCGCATCGGCATGCCCGAGGAAGACGTCGACTTGCCGGCTGGCATCGAGACGGTCGCCGATCTCCTGCGCTGGCTGAAATCGCGCGGCGAGGGCTACGAGCACGCGCTGCAATATCCTGACGTCATCCGTGTCGCTATCAACCAGGAGCATGTCGAGCACCGCGAGAAGATCGCGGGCGCCCGCGAAATCGCGCTGTTCCCGCCGATGACCGGGGGCTGACATGGCCGGCGCGGTCTTACCTGTCGTGCGCATTCAGCGCCAAGATTTTGACGTCGCGGCCGAAATCGCCAGACTGACGCAAGGCCGCGCCGATATCGGCGCCGTGGTGAGCTTCTCAGGCCTTTGCCGCGACGAGCAGGGCGCGCTCTCAGCGCTCGAGCTCGAACACTATCCCGGTATGGCCGAAGCAGAAATCGCCCGCATCGCTGCTGAAGCGGTCGAGCGTTGGCCGTTGCAGGGGCTCACCGCCATCCACCGCCACGGGAAGATCGCGCCCGGCGAGAACATCGTGCTGGTGGTGGCAGCCTCCGCGCACCGCCATGCGGCGTTCGAGGCGGCGAATTTTCTCATGGACTATCTCAAATCGCGCGCGCCCTTCTGGAAGAAGGAGCATCGGGCTGACGGCTCGGAGGGTGGCTGGGTTGAGGCCAAGGAAGCCGATGCAACGGCCGCGCAACGCTGGAAAGCGTCCGAATAAGATCCGCCGCAGCCATGCATTGACCGCAATCCTTTGGCCAATTGGCGGAATTGGTCAGCCTGGGCATTGGCAACCCGTGGCATTGGCAGCCCAGGGCATTGGCAGCCCGGGGTGAGGGAGATGGTCATGCTGGACAGGATCGCGGAGTTCTTCATCTTCGGTTTCGTGCCTCTGGTCGTCGGCATATTGGCCGTTCCTGAGCAGTCTGTTGCCGCCGAAAAGGCAGTGAGAGGCGAAGTGATCTATCGCGAGCGCATTGCCTTGCCGCCCAGTGCCGTGCTCTCTGTGCAACTTGCCGATGTGTCGCTGGCCGATGCGCCGGCCACCATTATCGGCGAGCAGAAAGTGAAGCCGACCGGCCAGGTGCCGATCAGCTTCGAGATCAAATTCGACCCTTCCGTCATCCGGTCGCAGATGACTTACGCGTTGCAAGCCCGCATCACCGTCGACGACAAGCTCCTGTTCATCTCCGATATGCGCCATCAGGTCGATCCGCTGACCGACGTGCCGCAGACCATCATGCTGAAGATGGTCGCCCCAAACGCCGAGCCGACGGTTTCGGTCTTCGACCAGCTCTGGCTGGTCGACTATGTCGACGGCATCGGCGTCATCGCTGCCCCGCAAGCGACATTCAGGGTCAGCGAGGCCGGCAAGGCGGGCGGCAGCGGCCCCTGCAACACCTATTTCGCCACCGCCAAGGTCAATGGGCAAACGATCGTGATCGGAGACATCGGTTCGACCTACAAGGCCTGTGCGCCAGAGGTGATGGCCGAGGAAAAGGCGCTGTTCGATGCGCTGGCCAAGGCGGCGTCATACCGTGTCGAGGCCGGCAAGCTCATCATATCAGGCAAGGATGGCCGCGAGATCCTGCGCTTTAGCGCGGCGAGCTGACCCCCAACGAAAAAGGCCGGCGAAACGCCGGCCTTCTTTTTACGGAATCCAAGGTCTGGATCGTCGGCTCAGCCGACGATCTCGGTGTCCGAGAACCAGTACTTGATCTCTTCTGCCGCGGTCTCCGGTGCGTCGGAGCCGTGCACGGAGTTTTCGCCGATCGACAGCGCATGAACCTTGCGGATGGTGCCTTCGGCGGCGTTGGCCGGGTTCGTGGCGCCCATCACTTCGCGGTTCCTGGCAATGGCGTTCTCGCCTTCCAGCACCTGGACGACGGTCGGTGCCGACGACATGAATTCAACCAATTCGCCGAAGAAAGGACGGTCCTTGTGGACGGCATAGAAGCCTTCCGCTTCGCGGCGGCTCATCCAGACCCGGCGCGAGGCGATGACGCGCAGGCCTGCCTCTTCCAGCATCCTGGTGATGGCGCCGGTGAGATTGCGCCGGGTTGCGTCCGGCTTGATCATGGAAAATGTGCGTTCGAGCGCCATGGGTCGTCCTTGTCTGAGAATGGAATTGAGAGTGGCGGGCTCTATACAAGCCGCCCGGCCCATTGCCAAGGGCCCCCGATCAGACGGCTGCACAGCAACGCTTTGCTTGCTATAGTCGCGTGCCGGCGCCGCGCTGAGGTCGGGCCGTATGGAGACAACATGACCATGACAGACGATCGTCAGGAACGCATTCGCAACCGTGCGCACCAGATCTGGCTGCAAGAGGGCCAGCCGGCTGGACATCATGAGCGCCATTGGCATCAGGCGGCGGCGGATGTCGACCAGGAGGACGCCACGGACAAGTCGGCAGCCAAAAAGCCAACCAAGAAGGCAGCTGGCGCCGCCAAGCCAAAAGCCGCCCCCAAGGAGGCAAAGGCTGCCACGAAGGCCGGCAAGCCAAAGAAGGCGGCCAAGTAAGTTACTGCTTTACGGCGTCAAGCCGCGGCGGCCACCTTTCGCCCCAGCCCGCCATGCAGGTCGAGGCAGCGGGCGAACCACTGCGCCACCACGTCGCCGTCGTTGAGCAATTGGTAGGGCGAGGCTATGCGCGCCCATTGCAAGGCGCCGAAGACGATATAGTCGCCAAACAGCGGCGCCGCGCCGCCGATGAACGGCTGATAGAAGAGCATCGAGCGCAATGGCTCCAGCGAGGCTCTGAAAGTGTCGAGCCCGGCCTCCCTGGCGGCCGTCACCTCCTCCAGCCTCTTGCCAAGACGCTGCTCCCGGCTCTGGCGGAAATAGACGGCGTTTTCCGCGTCCTGCATGGCATGAAGGTCCATGATGGCCGCGGTGGTCACGTAGGGATGAATGGTCACTTGCGACCAGCGTTCGATGAAGCGCGCCATCGCCTCGCCGCCTTCACCGCCAAACAGCGTCGGCCGGTCCGGATAGGCTTCATCGAGATAGAGCGCGATGGCGAAGGAATCCGCGAGGACTGTCTCGCCGTCGCGGATCACCGGAACGGTTTTCGAAACGCCGCCCTCGACAGCGGGCACCTCGAGAAAGCGCGTCGGTACGGTTGATATGTCGAGCCCCTTATGGGCAAGCGCCATCGCCACCTTCCAGCAATGCGGGCTGAACGGACGTGTGCTGTCGCGTCCGACGAGATCATAAAGCAGAATGGTCATTGGCGGCGGCTCCCGTGCGGGTTAGGTAGGCCCCGCATCGACGCGAGCCGAGGGAAGCCATGAGACAGCATTTCATGATGTTTGCGGCCTATAATCAATGGGCCAACGGTCGCATCTATGATGCCGCCGCCGAACTCGATGATGAGGAATTCAACCGCGATGTCGGCGCCTTCTTCGGCTCGATGATGGGCACGCTCAACCACCTTTTGACTGCCGACCGCATCTGGATGAAGCGCTTCACCGGGGAGGGCGACGCGCCGACGACACTGGACGCTATCCTGCATCGGGGGTTGACCGGCCTGCGGGCGGCGCGTGAAGCCGAGGACAGGCGGATCATCGATTGGGTCGGCGGCCTCAATGACAAGGCGTTGACGGGCCGGTTCACCTACATGACCGTCTCGGACATGCGCACCGTCTCGCAAAGGCTGGCGCCGGCGCTGGACCATGTCTTCAACCACCAGACCCACCATCGCGGCCAGGCGCATACGATCTTGACCATCCTGGGACGGCCAAGCCTGGGGTTGGACCTGATGCTTTTCCAGCGGACCGAGGAGGGCAGGGCTTTCGCCTGATCGGTGGCGTTGGCGTAGCCAGTCCGAAGGTTGTGCCGACCATCGCTGCATTTTGTGCTGCAGCATCGTCTTTGCATCAGTAGGCACCGGATGGATTCAGGCAGCCGTCGAAGCCTCGCCCCTGATTTCGTTGTCCAACTGGGACTGGGTCAGGGCCGCTTCCGCCATTACCCACTGCTTGAACAACTGGACCTTGCGTGCGGCAAGGCCTTTCAGCGGAGAGACAAAATACCAGCCAGCCGTGTTCGGATGATGGACGGCGAAGGGAGCCACCAGCCTTTCGGCGCGGATGTCGCTGGCCATATAGGCACGGTTGGCCACCGCAAAGCCCATCCCGGAATTGGCTGCCTCGTAGGACATCATGCACGAGTCGAAATAGATGCTCTTGGTCTCGCTGAGCACGAAGCTGGCGCCGGCGAAACCAAGCCAGGACTGCCAATTCTGGGTGCAGGTGTCGGAATGCAGCAGGGTGAAGTGCTTGAGGTCGTCCGGTGTCACCTTCGACAGCCGCTTGTCGCCGAGGACTTCGTGGAACAGCTTGCGGCTGCACACCGGTGTCAGGTCTTCGCGAAACAGCAGATCGGATTGCAGCCCGTGAAAGTGACCGTCGCCATAACGGATTTCGAGATCGAATTCCGAGGCCGTGAGCTCATGCGTCGCGTAGGAGGTTGAGACCCGCATCACGATATCGGGATATTGCTGCTGGAACAGCGGCAGGCGCGGAAACAGCCAGCGTGCCGCAAAGGTCGGCAGCACCGATATTTTTAGCACATGCTCCTGCGATTGCCCGGTCGCTTCCATGCTGGCGGCGACGATTCGCTCCAGCGCCTCGCGAACGCGCGAGACATAGGTCTCGCCCTCCGGCGTCAACGACACCGCATTGCCGCCGCGCTGGAAAATCTTGAAACGAAGCTGATCCTCCAGGCTTTTCACGCGCTGGCTGACCGCTGAAGCGGTAATAAACTGTTCTTCACCGGCGCGCGTGAAATTACCGTGCCTTGCAGCACTTTCCACGATTTTCAGCGAATTGAGGTTGACCTGACTGAGCAGACGCACGGTTTCGACCTTAAGCTTGGCTTACACTAGCACCAGCATTCCTAATTTTACAGGGGTGGGTGAATTAATCGACTGTTTACCAAGTGTTGCCCCCATCCTGGAGAAGTACAATGAACGCCCATACCATTCCCGAACTGCGTTATGCGATGAGCCGCGAAGCCATTATCGGCCATGAAACCGCCTGGAAAGTGTCGAGTTTCGGTGTCGCGCAATATCTGCACGGCTATGACCCGGCACTGCTTGCCGCGATCGAGGAGGCTGCCCTGAAGCTCAAGGCCAGCCATGCCGTGCACAAGCACCTCGATCTGACCTTCATCACCGGGGCCGACCGTTTCATCCCCGAGATCAGGGAATTGCTGCATGACAAGCTGCGCCTGGAGCGGCTGTCCGACATGATGGGCACCAAGCTGGAGCCCTATCCGCTGTCGATCGTCGGCTCGACGGTCACCTTCATGAATCCCAGGGACGGCGCCGTGGAGTGGCATTGCGATGGCGTTCCGGTCACCGAGCTCATTCCGCTGTCGATCAGCAATCCGCTGGTCGGCGGCCACCTCGAAATCTATTGCGACGACTCCGAAACCGGCCGCGCCATTCTCGAATCCGGCCGCGAGATCCCGCGCAACAGTGTCATGCGCATCGATCACAAGATGAACTACGCGACGCTCGGCCAGTTCCTGGGCGTCCTGCATCGCACCGCGCCGATCCGGTTCGGCGAGCGCGTCACGCTGGTGCTCAACCAGCGCTCGGTGGCCAAACCCTATGTCGACGACAACAGAATGTTCTATCTCGCCGCCGACAATGACCACGACCGTGAGTGGGTCAGCGAACTGGCCGAAGATGTCTGGACCAACCAGCTCCCGGCCTACCGTCGGTTCGAGGCGGAGCATCCCGTGCCCGCCGCCGTCGATGCTCCGGTTCCGGGCGGAGCCAGGGAATCATGGTAGTGAACCATGATCCCGAAAAGTCGGAACCAGTTTTCGGACAGGATCATGGTCGAACAGCAAAATAGAATCCCATGCCGATTGTTTCGGCAGGGATCCGGCTCGATATCCGCGTTGGTCTTCGCTGCCGGTGCGGTGGCGTTGTGGTCCACCAATGCCCTGGTCGGCAAATCCCTGCTGGCCGGCCACCCGGTGTCGCAGGTCCAGTTCCTGCAATTTGCAGGCGCTGCACTCGTCTTCGCCGCCATCCGATTGATGAGCCGGGCCATCCGATTGATGAGCCGGGAAAGAGTAGCACCGGTCACGGCCGGGGCGGCGTTCATCTCTCTCGCGGTCGGCTTCATCGGTCTGGTCGGCACCATGGTGCTGCAATACATCGCCTTCGCTTCGATGCCGGTGATCGAGGCCAATCTGGTCGCCTACACCTGGCCGTTGATGGTCGCGGCGGCAGTCATTGCCTTGGAAAATCCGCGGCGTCCGGCACTGTTGGGTCTCGCCGCGGTGGTAGGCTTCATCGGCGTCGCACTGGTGATTTCGGGAGGGCGCAACCAATCCTGGTTCGAGGGCGATCTGGTCGGATATCTCGCCGCATTCGGGTCGGCGCTGTGCATGGCCTTATATTCGATCATGGTGGGACGGGTCGCCACCCCAGCCGATCGCCTGTTGCTGCCGTCATCGTTGATCGGCGTCGCTTTGACGTTTCTGTGGTGCGCTCGCGACGGTTTCACCTGGCCCATCGGCGCGGACCTGGCTCTCGGCCTTTATCTCGGCGCCGGTCCGATGGGCTTGGGCTACTATTTCTGGTCGCGCGCCTTGAAGCTTGAAGGCAGCGGCAGGGTCGCGGTGGTCGCCTATCTCACGCCGATCGCCTCGACCCTGCTTTTGACCTTGTCCGGCGAACGGCTGACGCTGACGGCCATTGTCGGAGCCATCCTCGTCATCGGCAGTTGTGTCGCGGTCGGTGTGGAACGTTCGGAGGCCGAAAGCCATGTTTGACGAGAATGAGCGTCTGGCCATTCAGGAAGCGCATTGGCTGATCGACGAATTCGGCGCCGAGGCGCCGCTTTACGCCGCGATGAGGGCCGAAAAGGCGATAGAACAAAAGGATTTCGCGCGCTGCGCCCGCTGGAAGCGTATTCTGGAGATATTGGACGAAAGTCCTGCCGCTAAGTCTGCTGGTTCCAAGTATTAGATTTTCTAATTTGCACGGCGTCGATTTCGCATGAATGCTATTTTGGCCGATTCTTCATTCTTTTATGAGACTTGGCGGTCCGTTGGGGGACGCGGTTAAAGAGATACATCGACACAAGTCTTCGCTGGGGTGGAGGATTTTGTCGCAAATAAGGTGAAAGAATTGTCAAATATCGATGATAAGACCGTTATCGAGCTGACGGCCGATATTGTCTCGGCCTATGTAGGCAACAATCCCCTTCCGGCTTCCGGCCTGCCTGAGTTGATTGCCAGCGTCAGTGCTTCGGTTCGCAAGCTCGCTGGTGCAGTTGTCGCGGAAACACCAAACCTGGTTCCGGCAGTCAATCCGAAGAAGTCGGTATTTCCCGACTACATCATCTGCCTTGAGGACGGAAAGAAGTTCAAGTCGCTCAAGCGGCACCTGCGGACCGACTACGGCCTGAGCCCGGACGACTATCGGGCCAAATGGGGCTTGCCGCCGGACTATCCGATGGTTGCGCCGAACTACTCGGCGACGCGATCGGCGCTGGCAAAGTCGACGGGACTTGGCCGCAAGCCGGCAGCAGCGCCGGCCGCTGTCGCCAAGGCAACGAAGCGCAAGGCGACTGCCTGAGAGCAGGCAAGCCACCGTTCGGCTGCTTTGACGGCGCCCTCGCGGGCGTCGTTTCGAGGCCTTGTGCGGCCAACTGGCCCGCAAGGCCTTGCGAAGCGTTGATGTCCGGTGCAAAAGCGCGGCCATGCTGATCATCAACGACCTATCGCTCCGCATGGCCGGACGCCTGCTTCTCGACCATGCCTCGCTGACCTTGCCAGCCGGCACCAAAGCCGGCCTCGTCGGCCGCAACGGTACCGGCAAGACGACGCTGTTCAAGGCCATTACCGGCGATTTCCCGTCCGAGACAGGCTCGATCAGCCTGCCGAAGAGCACCCGCATCGGCCAGGTGGCGCAGGAAGCGCCAGGCACCGAGGATGCGCTGATCGAGATCGTGCTCAAGGCCGATCTCGAACGCACGGCGTTGCTCGAAGAGGAAAAGACGGCGACCGATCCGCACCGCATCGCCGACATCCATATGCGGCTTGCCGACATCGACGCGCACTCAGCCGAATCCCGCGCCGCCACCATTCTCGCCGGCCTCGGCTTTGATGACGCTGCGCAACGGCGTCCGGCCTCCTCCTTTTCCGGCGGCTGGCGCATGCGCGTGGCGCTCGCCGCGGTGCTGTTTGCCGAGCCCGATCTGCTGCTGCTCGACGAGCCGACCAACTATCTCGATCTTGAAGGCACGCTGTGGTTGGAAAACTACGTGTCGAAGTATCCGCACACCGTGCTTTTGATCTCGCACGACCGCGACCTGCTCAACCGCGCCGTCAACTCGATCGTTCACCTCGATCAGAAGAAGCTGACCTTCTGGCGCGGCGGCTACGACCAGTTCGAGCGTCAATACACCGAGCAGAAGGAATTGCAGGAGAAGGGCCGCGTCAAGCAGGAAGCCGCGCGCAAGCACATGGAATCCTTCGTCGAACGGTTCCGCGCCAAGGCCTCCAAGGCGAGACAGGCACAGTCGCGCATCAAGGCACTGGAAAAGATGAAGCCGATCGCGGCCCTCGTGAACGACTCGGTGCGGCCGTTCTCCTTCCCCGAGCCGGTGAAGACGGTGGCCTCGCCGATCGTGGCGCTGAACAACGTCAATGTCGGCTACACCGAGGGGCAGCCGATCCTTAAGAAGATGACGCTGCGCATCGACGCCGACGACCGCATCGCGCTGCTCGGCGCCAACGGCAACGGCAAGTCGACCTTCGCCAAACTGCTGTCCGGCCGGTTGAAGCAGGAGAGCGGCACCATGACGGTGGCGCCCGGGCTGAAGGTGGCGATCTTCGCCCAGCATCAGCTCGACGATCTGCGGCCGGACGAAAACGCCTACGAGCATGTCCGCCGGTTGATGCCGGAGGCGCCGGAATCGAAGGTGCGCGGCCGCGTCGCCCAGTTCGGCCTCACCACCGAGAAAATGAACACCGCCGCCAAGGATCTTTCGGGCGGCGAGAAGGCGCGGCTGCTGATGGGCCTGTCGGCCTTCGAGGGGCCGAACCTGTTCATCCTCGACGAACCGACCAACCATCTCGACATCGACAGCCGCGAATCGCTGATCCATGCGTTGAACGAATTCCCTGGCGCCGTCATCCTGATCTCGCATGATCGCCATCTGCTCGAGGCAACCGCCGACCGGCTGTGGCTGGTCAAGGACGGCGCGGTCAACCCCTATGACGGCGATCTGGAAGACTACAAGACGCTGGTCACCGGCGTGTCCGGCGACCGCCGCGGCAAGCGCGAGGCGGAAAAGGCGTCAAAGGCCGACCGCCGCCGCGATGCGGCCGCGCGCCGCGCCGCCTTCGAGCCGCTGGCCAAGGAAATCCGCGCCACCGAAGCGCTGATGGACCGCATCCGCAAGCGCATCGACGGCATCGAGGACGAACTGTCCAATCCGGCGGTGTACGAAAAGGATCCCTCGACGGCGACCCGGCTGGCCAAGGAGCGCTCGCAACTGGCCCAGACGCTGGCCGGCCACGAGGAAAAGTGGCTGTCCATGTCGGCAGAGTATGAGGAAGGCACGGCGGAGTGATTACGCAATCTCCCCACAGGTGGGGAGATTGGCTAATCATCTGGCCCTACACGCGCCCTTTGAAACCCGCTAGTCTTGCCGCATGAACCAGCACGCCAAGCTCAGAATCGGCCATTCCGCCTGTCCGCATGATTGCCCGTCGACCTGTGCGCTCGAGGTCGAACTGCTCGACGGCAATCGGATCGGCCGCGTCCATGGCGCCAAGTCCAACAGCTACACCGCCGGCGTCGTCTGCGCCAAGGTTGCGCGTTATGCCGACCGCGTCCACCATCCCGACCGTTTGCTGAAGCCGCTGATCCGCGCCGGCGCTAAGGGCGACGGCGCCTGGAAGGAAGCGAGTTGGGAGGCCGCGCTCGACCTCGTCGCCGAAAAGTTCATTGCGGCCGAGGAGAGGTACGGCTCGGAGACGATCTGGCCCTACTACTATGCCGGCACGATGGGGCTGGTGCAGCGCGACGGCATCGACCGGCTGCGCCACGCCAAGAAATATTCCGGCTTTTTCGGGTCGATCTGCACCAATCTCGCCTGGACCGGCTGGATGATGGGCGCCGGCGCCTTGCGCGGGCCGGACCCGCGCGAGATGGCGAAATCCGATTGCGTGGTGATCTGGGGCACCAATGCGGTGGTGACCCAAGTCAACGTCATGACCCACGCCATCAAGGCGCGCAAGGAGCGCGGCGCCAAGATCGTCGTCATCGACGTCTACGAAAACGCGACGATGAAGCAGGCCGATCTCGGCCTTGTGCTGAAGCCAGGCACCGATGGCGCGCTGGCCTGCGCGGTCATGCATGTGCTGTTCAAGGAGGATATGGCCGACCGCGCCTATCTCTCGAAATACACCGACGACCCGAGAGGGCTGGAAGCCCATCTCGAGACGCGCACTCCGGCGTGGGCGGCCGGGATCACCGGCTTGACGGTCGCCGAGATCGAGGCCTTCGCCCGCCTCGTCGGCACGACCAAGAAGACCTATTTCCGCCTCGGCTATGGTTTTGCACGCCAGCGCAATGGCGCCGTCAACATGCATGCCGCCTCGTGCATCGCGGCTGTCACCGGCAGCTGGCAATATGAGGGCGGCGGCGCCTTCCATTCCAATTCCGGCATCTTCAAGCTCAACCAGGATGTGCTCGAAGGCATCAAGATGCGCGATCCCTCGATCCGCTATCTCGACCATTCGCGCATCGGCCCGGTGCTGACCGGTGCCAGCGATGCGCTCTATGGTGGCCCGCCGGTGACGGCGATGCTGATGCAGAACACCAATCCGGTGAATGTCGCGCCGGAGCAGCGGTTGGTGACGCAAGGCTTCCTGCGCGACGACCTGTTTACCTGCGTGCACGAGCAGTTCATGACCGACACGGCCAAGCTTGCCGACGTCGTATTGCCGGCCACGATGTTCCTCGAGCACGACGATGTCTACAAGGGCGGCGGCAACCAGCACATCACGCTTGGCCCCAAGCTGATCGAGCCGCCGGAGGGACCGCGCACCAACCACTTCGTCATCGAGCAATTGGCTGATCGCCTCGGTGTCGCCGACCGTCCGGGTTTCGGCCTGACCGAGCAGCAGCATATCGACATCATCCTGGGCAAGCGCGGGCTGGGCAGTTTCGAAAGCTTGAAGCAAGACAAATGGGTCGACCTGCAGCCGGATTTCGAGGCAGCACACTTCATCAACGGATTTGGCCACGCGGATGGAAAATTCCGCTTCCGCGCCAACTGGACCGGGCAGGCGGCGCCCAACCGGCCGCCCAAAAGCATGGGCCTGTTCGGCCCGGTGGCGCGGCTGCCGGAATTCCCCGACCATGTCGACCTGATCGAGGTCGCCGACGAAGCCCACCCGTTCCGGCTGACGACGTCGCCGGCGCGCAACTTCCTCAATTCGACATTCTCGGAAACACCGGTGTCGAAAGCCAGGGAGGGCCGCCCGGAACTGCTTCTACATCCCGACGATGCCGCGGCACTTGGGCTGGCCGATGGCGACCGTGTCGAGGTCGGCAACCAGCGCGGCGAAGTCGTGCTGCATGCAAAATTGTTCGACGGCATCAAGCGTGGCGTGGTGATCGCCGAAGGCATCTGGCCAAACAGCGCCCATGAGCGCGGCGAGGGCATCAACGTTTTGACCGGCGCCGACGCGCCTGCACCCTATGGGGGTGCTGCCTTCCACGACAACAAGGTCTGGCTGCGCGCGGCAAGGTGAGAGAACTCAGATGCTCTCGCGTCAAATTATACCGGCAGGGCTTCGGCCACCTTCTTTCGGTTTCGCCTAAGACTGATGTCGTCGGCGATCTGCTCGGCCTCGATCGAGATTTCGCGCAGCAATCCGGTGACCGGATTGTGAAAGCCGATGAGATAGAGGCCAAGCTCTGAAGCCCTCGCATTGACGCCGCTGCGCTCTGGCTGAACACCGGGCTCCAGCAATTTGGCGTAGCCGGGCCGGAAGCCTGTGGCGAAGATGATCGCGTCGAACTCGCCATGCCTGCCGTCGGTAAAACGGGCGCCTTGTTCGGTGATCTCGGCAATGTCGGGTGCGACCTTGATCGCGCCTTCGCGTATTTTGCGCACCGTGCCAATATCGATCGTCGGAATGCGCGACGAGAGCGCGATCTGCTGCAGCATTCCTTGCTGCGGCCGCCTGAGCCCATATTTCCCGAGCCTGCCCAACGCCAGATCGAGGATGATGGGAAACAAGGCATCGTTGATGCGCTGCGGCATCAGGCGCGCCGCCATGCCGATCATCTGGATGGGCACGCCAAGCAGTTCGCGCGGTACGATATGAACGCCGCCGCGCACCGAAATCGTCGGCCGCGCACCGCCTTCCACCAGATCGAGCGCAATCTCGGCGCCGGTATTGCCCATGCCGACGATCAGCACCGGCCGGCCGGCGAAAGGCATTGCGTTGCGATAGTCGGCGCTATGCAGCTTTCGGCCCTTGAAGGTATCGGCGCCGGCAAATCCGGGCATCAGCGGCTCTGCGTTGTTGCCAGATGCAATCACAACGTTTGAAGCATGCAAGGGGCCGGTCGTCGTATCCACGAGCCAGCTTCTGCCCCGCCGGGTGATCGCCCGCACTGTTTCTCCAAATCGCGGCCTCAGATCGAAACGTTGCGCATAGGCATCGAGATAGTCGACGAAGAGATCGCGCGGCACATAACGCGGATAGTCCCTGGGAAAGGGCGCGAAGGGCAGCGAGGAAAAGCGCTTGGCCGTGTGCAAATGGACGCGCTCATAGTGGCGTCGCCAGGCGGGTGCGGCCTGCTGCTCCTTTTCCAGCAGGACGAAATCCTGCCCGCTCTGCCGCAGGCACGCGGCAATGGCCAGGCCCGCCGGCCCGGCACCGATGATCGCAACTGGGGTGGTGTCGTCCAAGCGCGCCTCCGCGGCAGAATTCACAGCCCGAGAATGTCAAAAACATGGTGGGAAAGTAAAGGCCTGCCGCGCGACAAATATTTAGACAGGCAAAGGCACCGTCAACCCTACCTTGACCCGGTCCATGGCAACGAACGTGCGGAATTTGCGGACATTGTTGCTGTCGAAGAACAGTTTTCGCGTCAGCGCCTCATAGGCGCCCATGTCGGCCACTGCGATGACCAGGATGAAATCGGCCTCGCCGGTGACATAGTAGCATTGCTGGACTTCAGGGGTCGCCGAGAACTGCCGCTTGGCCGCGTCGATCAGTTCGGCGCGTTCGCTCTCGAGTTCCACCTCGACGAAGATGGTGATGGGTTGGCCGACCGCTGCCGGCTCGACGACAGCGACATTGCCGGCAATAACGCCGGTCTGCTCCATGCGCTTGATGCGGCGCTGCACCGCCGGCGCCGACAGGTTCACCGCCTCGCCGATCAACCGCTGCGGCGTCGTGTTGTCGCGCTGCAGGATGGCAAGGATGGCGAGATCGAAACTATCGAGCGAGGACGGCAATGCAGGCAATGGAATATCCTGGACGAAACAAACTTGCATTTAAGAGACCATATTACAGCGCTCTTTGCGTTGCTCCTGCAATATGTTCTCGCTGACCAACGGGACCGGCCAATGTTCCTGCTCAACCGCAACGCATCGCACCGCCGGCCGCTCGATCCGATCGATGCCGAAACCCTTGGCGTGGCCGGAGCCGACACGGTCGAGCGTTTTCTCAGCCACCGCGACAATCACCGGATGACGCCGCTGCATGCGCTGCCGGCGCTCGCCAGCGAATTCGGACTGGGCGCCATCCATACCAAGGATGAGGGCTTTCGCCTCGGCCTCGGCAGCTTCAAGGCGCTTGGCGGCGCCTATGCCGTCTTCCGCCTGGTGCTGGAGGAGGCCGGCAGTCGCCTTGGCCGGCTCCTCGATGTGGCCGATCTCGATCGGCCTGATGTGCGGGCGGTCGCCGCGGCGATGACATTTGCCTGTGCGACCGACGGCAACCATGGCCGCTCCGTCGCGCAAGGCGCGCAACTCGTCGGCGCGCGGGCGGCGATCTTCGTCCACGCCGGCGTCAGCGAGGAGCGCATCGCGGCGATCGCCCGCTATGGCGCCGAGATGATCCGCGTCCACGGCAATTATGACGATTCGGTCAGGCAAGCTGCCCAGGTTTCGGCCGACAAGGACTGGACTGTGGTCTCCGACACCTCGTGGCCGGGCTATGAGCGCATTCCCGGCCTGGTCATGCAGGGCTATACCGCGATCGTACGCGAAGCCTTGCGCCAACTCCCTCGGACGCCGACCCACGTCTTCGTGCAGGCCGGTGTCGGCGGCATTGCCGCCGCGCTGGCCGGTCATCTGGCCACCGTGCTCGGTGACGCCAGGCCGACCTTCATCGTGGTCGAGCCGGCGCGTGCCGCTTGTGTTTTTGCAGCCGCCCAGGTCGGGCGCCCGGTCAAGGTCGCGCACGGCCAGCCGACGGTGATGGCCATGCTTGAATGTTACGAAGCCTCGCCGGTCGCCTGGCGGGTGCTGGCGCGCGCCGCCGACGCCTTCATGACGGTGGATGAGGACGAGGCCATCGCGGTGATGCGGCGGCTGGCCTGGCCGGCCGGCGGTGACCCGGTGATGGTCGCCGGCGAAAGCGGTGGTGTCGGCCTTGCCGGGCTGATCCGGGCGGTGGCCGACAACCGGGCCGATCTTGGACTTGACGGCAAATCGCGGGTGCTGGTGATCAACACCGAAGGCGCCACCGACCCGCATCGCTACGCCGAACTGGTTGGCATGAGCCCGACCGATGTGCTGGAAGGCAAGATGACAGCCGAGGCAACGGCATGATCGCCATCGATGCGCAGCGCCTGCTCGGCCGCATTCGCGAACTCGGCGCTGTTGGCCGGGATGGCGAGGGCAGGCTGACCCGGCTGGCCGCCTCAGACACCGACAGGCAGGGCCGCGACCTCTTCGTCGGCTGGCTTCGGCAGGCCGGGCTCGATGTCGCCATCGACCGGGTCGGCAACATTTTCGGCATCTGGCAAAACCCGGAAATTACCGGGCAAGCGCCGCTGCTCATCGGCTCGCACATCGATACCGTCATCGATGCCGGCATTTATGACGGCTGCTACGGGGTGCTTGCCGGGCTGGAAGTGATCGAGACGCTCAAGGCGACGGGCTTTTCGCCGTCGCGCCCGGTCGCGGTCGCCGCTTTCACCAATGAGGAGGGCGTACGCTACACACCCGACATGATGGGCTCGCTGGTCCACGCCGGCGGCATCGATGCCGAAACGGTGCTGGCGGCCGTCGGCACCGACGGCAGCGTGCTCGGGCAGGAGCTTGCCCGCATCGGCTATGCCGGCGACCGGGAGCCCGGCTTCCTCACGCCGCACGCCTATCTCGAACTGCATATTGAGCAAGGGCCGGTGCTGGAGCGCGAAGGCTTGCCGGTCGGCGCGGTGGAGAATCTGCAAGGCATCTCCTGGCAGCGCATCACCATCGACGGCGTCGCCAACCATGCCGGCACCACGCCGATGTCGATGCGCAACGATGCCGGCCACGCCGCCGCCCGGGTCATCACCTTCCTGCTCGACCGGACCAAAGCCTCGAACGCGCCGACCGTCGCCACCGTCGGCACGATCCGCTTCGAGCCGAATGCCATCAATGTCATCCCTTCGCGCGCGGTCTTCACCGTCGATCTGCGCGATCCCGACGAACAGCGCCTGCAGGCGGCGGAAGCGGCGCTTGCCGCCTATCTCGAGCAGCTTGCCGCCGCTGAGAACGTGACGGTTTCGGTCGAGCAACTGGCCCGCTTCGAACCGGTGATCTTCGACCTGCGCATCGTCGAACAAATCGAGGCCGCCGCGAAACGCCGTGGCCTCGGGGTCAGGCGCATGACATCAGGCGCCGGCCACGACGCGCAGATGCTGGCGCGTATCGCGCCTGCGGCGATGATCTTCGTGCCGAGCGTTGGCGGCATCAGTCACAGTCCGCGCGAACACACCGATGACGCCGAGCTTGTTGCCGGCGCCAACATCCTGCTTGATGTGGCCGCGCAACTGGCAAAGTAGGTCAGAAGGGGCAGAAGCAGAAGGGGCAGAAGAATGTCTGAACTCGATCGCGACGCGCTGAAGCAGGAGATGATTTTCTGGCGGCGCGATCTGCATGCGCATCCCGAATTCGGTTTCGAGGAGAAGCGTACCGCAGCCTTCGTCGCCGCCAAACTGCGCGAATTTGGGTTGGACGATGTCACCGAAGGCGTCGGCGGCACCGGTGTCGTCGGCACGCTGAAGCGCGGCAGCGGCAACCGGGCGATTGCGCTGAGGGCCGACATGGATGCGCTGCGCATATCAGAACAATCGGACGCATCTTACCGGTCCGGCAATCCCGGCATCATGCATGCCTGCGGCCATGACGGCCACACCACCATGCTGCTCGGCGCGGCAAAGCTGCTGGCCGGTGAGGGCGGTTTCGACGGCATCGTGCGCTTCGTCTTCCAACCGGCCGAGGAATGGGGCAGGGGTGCGCTCGCCATGCTCGACGATGGGCTGATGCAGCGCTTTCCCTTCGACGAGATCTTTGGCCTGCACAACATGCCCGGCCTGCCGATCGGGCATTTCGAGACCTGTGCCGGACCCATAATGTCGGCCGAGGACAACTTCGAGATCGTGCTCAAAGGGCTCGGCGGCCATGCCGCGCGGCCGCATGCGGGCAACGAAACGCTGGTCGCCGCCTGCGCGCTGGTAACCAATCTGCAGACCATCGTCTCGCGCCGGCTGAGTCCGGCCGACATATCCGTGGTTTCGGTGACCGAGCTGATCACCGACGGCACCCGCAACGCTCTGCCCGGTCTTGCCCGCATCCTCGGCGATGCGCGCAGCTTCCGTCCCGAGGTCAGCGCCGAGATCGAGCGGCAGATGCGCATTATCGCCGAGGGCATCGCCGCCGCCTACAATGTCACCGCCGAGGTCAAGTACAGCAGGGAGTTCGTGCCGCTGCGCAACGATGCCGAACTGGTCGATGCCGCATTCGCCGCCGCCAGAGGCGTCTTCGAACCCGGCAACATCGCCGTCGCCCGCGAGCCGATGACCGCCTCCGAGGATTTCGCCCGCTTCCTCGACCGTGTGCCGGGCTGCTTCGCCTTCCTCGGCAATGGCGAGGGTTCGGCGCCGCTGCACAATTCCAGCTACGACTTCGACGATGAGGGGCTGTTGTTCGGCACGAATTTCCATGTCGCGCTGGTCAGGCAAAGGCTCGCGGCCGGGAGATGATCGCGGCGTCACGATTGTCAAACATGCGTATCGCGAGCCGGATATGGGTAGAGTCGCGGGCAGATACGCTGTTAACAAAAACAATGTTCCGATGACGCAAGGGAAAGACTCAGCTAGCCTTACTGTGCGGCGGACCTAATTATCCGCTTGGCCGGCGCTTCACTCCTCCCAAGCGGCGCCGGCCTTCTTCTCCAAAAGTTCGTCCGGGACGCCACAGCGGGTTGCGGCAGCACGCGAGCCTCGCAAAGGCCAAGTTCCGCCTCCGGTTGCCTCGAGAATGCATCGGGAGCGCCGGCGAAACCGCCCTCCATCTTCGACTGCGCGCGTGGACGATTGGCAAGGGAACCAAAGGCTGTTTCTACGGTTGGTTCTGCTCCAAAGGAGTGTTGCACCATGTTCCGTCTGCTCGTCGCCGGCGCCTTCGCCTATGTCACTTATCGCATCGCCAGGAAGATGGTCGAAAACGTGCCCGATACGGTCGACCCGCTGCTGTTGCCGCCGTCGCAACCCGATCGCGAGACCTTGCGACGGCAGTCGGCCGACATGGGTGTCGATCCGCAACGCTAGCCGCGATCCCTTCTCTTCAGACCGGCCCCAGTCCTGCATGGGTTAGGTGTGCCCGCATCGATGTTGCGAACAAAGCAGAAACGATGCTTGATGGGCGATGAACCTCGCCACCGCTGATTCGACCTTTCGGGAACCGACCGTCCAGCCTGCCTATCTCGCGCGGCTGAACGATGCCCAGCGCCAGGCCGTCGAGCACGGCGCCGGTCAGATCGCCGGCCCGTTGCTGGTCATTGCCGGCGCCGGATCTGGCAAGACCAACACGCTGGCGCATCGCGTCGCTCATCTGATCGTCAAGGGCGCCGACCCGCGCCGCATCCTGCTGATGACGTTTTCGCGCCGCGCCGCATCCGAAATGGCCAGGCGCGTCGAGCGTATTGCCGGCGAGGTGCTCGGCCGCGATGCAGCCGTCATCACCGATGCGCTGACCTGGGCCGGCACCTTTCACGGCATCGGCGCGCGGCTGTTGCGCGACTATGCGCTGGAGATCGGTCTCGACCCGGCCTTCACCATCCATGACCGCGAGGATTCCGCGGACCTGATGAACCTGGTCCGCCACGAGCTCGGCTTCTCGAAGACGGAAGCGCGCTTCCCCACCAAGGGCACTTGCCTTGCCATCTATTCGCGCGCCGTCAACGCGCAGGCGCCGCTCAACGAGGTGTTGGGTTCCGCCTTTCCCTGGTGCGCCGGCTGGGCGGAGCAGCTGAAAGAATTGTTCGCCGGTTATGTCGAGGCCAAGCAGGCGCAAAACGTGCTCGATTACGACGATTTGCTGCTCTACTGGGCGCAGATGGCGGCGGAGCCCGAGATAGCGGCGCATCTGGGCGGGCGTTTCGACCATGTGCTGGTCGACGAATACCAGGACACAAATCGCCTGCAGGCTTCGATCCTCATGGCGCTGAAACCCGACGGCGCCGGGCTAACGGTGGTGGGCGACGATGCGCAATCGATCTATTCGTTCCGCGCCGCCGAGGTTCGCAACATCCTCGACTTCCCCAATCAGTTCGCGCAAGCCGCCGACGTGGTGATGCTGGAGCGCAATTACCGCTCGACCGAGACCATCCTTGCTGCCGCCAACGCGGTGATCGGCGAAGCCTCGGAGCGCTTCACCAAAAACCTGTGGTCGGAGCGCAAATCCAGCGACAGGCCAAAACTGGTGACCGTGCGCGACGAAGTCGAGCAGGCCAATTTCGTCTGCGACACCATCCTGGCCGAGCGCGAGGCGGGCACAGCGCTGAAATCCCAGGCGGTGCTGTTTCGCGCCTCGCATCACAGCGGGCCGCTGGAGATCGAACTGACGCGGCGCAACATTCCCTTCGTCAAATTCGGAGGCCTGAAGTTTCTCGATGCCGCCCATGTCAAGGATGTGCTGGCGGTGCTGCGCTTTGCCGAAAATCCGCGCGACCGTGTCGCCGGTTTTCGCGTATTGCAACTCTTGCCTGGCATCGGCCCTTCGGCCGCCGCGCAGATCGTCGAGACCATGACGACGGCGCTGGACGAGGCCATGGGGCTGGCCGGCTGGCGTCCGCCGCAACGCGCTGCCGATGACTGGCCTGGCTTCGTCTCGCTCTATTCCGGCCTGCGCGCCGCCGCCAGATGGCCGGCCGACCTCGAACAGATCAGGCTGTGGTACGAGCCGCATCTGGAACGCATCCACGAGGACGCGACGACGCGCCGGGCCGACCTGTTGCAACTTGAGCAGATCGGCTCGGGCTATGCCTCGCGCGAGCGCTTCCTGACCGAACTGACGCTCGATCCGCCGGACGCCACCAGCGACCAGGCTGGGCCGCCGCATCGCGACGAGGATTATCTGATCCTGTCGACCATCCACTCGGCCAAGGGCCAGGAGTGGAAGAACGTCTTCGTGCTCAACACCGTCGACGGCTGCATCCCGGCCGATCTCGGCGTCGGCACCAAGGAAGACATCGAGGAGGAGCGCCGGCTGCTCTACGTGGCAATGACGCGGGCCAAGGACAATCTCAACCTGGTCATGCCGCAGCGTTTCTTTCCACATGGCCAGGCGGCGCGCGGCGACCGCCATCTCTATGCCTCGCGCACCCGTTTCATCCCGGCTTCGATCCTTGCCGCATTCCAGCAGGTGTCGTGGCCGAGCGCACAGGCAGCACAGGGCAGGGCAGCCCGGCCGGAGGTGCGCGTCGACATCGGCGCGCGCATGCGCGGCATGTGGAAATAGCCGAGGCCATGCCGCAGCCGCCGATCAGGATCGCCATCGCCGGCGCGCTCGGCCGCATGGGCCGCCAGATGACGGACGCCGTGCGGGTCGATCCACGGCTGGCGCTCGCTGCGCGGTTCCATCGGCCCGGCGCTGTCGGCGATGGGCTGGTCAGCCGCGAGGAGGCGCTTGCCATGGCCGATGTGGTCATCGACTTCACGACGCCGGCGGCCTCGGTCGACCTGGCCAGGATTTGCGCCGAGCGCGGCGGGCCGGCCCTGGTCATCGGATCGACCGGTTTCGATGCGACTGAATTGGCTGCGATCGCCGACGCCGCGAAAACGATTGCCATCGTGCGCTCCGGCAGCTTTTCACTCGGGCTCAACATGCTGGTCGGACTGGTCGAGCAGGCGGCGCGGGCACTCGACCCCGATGACTGGGACGTGGAGATTGTCGAGGCGCATCATCGCCACAAGGTCGATGCGCCATCGGGAACGGCGTTGATGCTGGGGCATGCCGCAGCCGGCGGACGCGGCATTGATCTGGAGACGGTCGCAAGGCGTGCACGCGATGGCGCCATTGGCGCGCGGCCTCCCGGTGAGATCGGCTTCGCGGTGGTGCGTGGCGGCAGCATCGTCGGAGAGCACAGCGTGAGCTTCTGTGCCGAAGGCGAGCTTGTGACCTTGTCGCATGCGGCCGGCGACCGCGTCATGTTCGCCCGCGGCGCCATTGCCGCCGCGCTCTGGCTCGAGGGACGCCCGCCCGGCGAATACGACATGCGCGACGTTCTCGGTTTCGGCGCTCCGTGACCGGCAGCCACAACGGATTCCATTTCAACGGCCGTTAAAACGACTGAAAGCCAGCTGAAAGCTTGGGCGTGCCATGAAGTCATTACGGCGTTCGCCGTGTGACCGGTGCGGGAGCGGCCGGTAAGGAGGAATGCGGCGCAGCCGGGATGGCGCGCCGCCCAAGTGGAGGAAGTTTCGTGACCGGTTTCATCTCGAAGTGCGCCCTGCGCACAGCGGCGCTAAGCCTTGCTATTGCAGCCACAAGCGCCACGGTGGCTTCGGCTGCCGACAAAATCACCATCATCGTCGGCGGCATGGAAAAGCAGATCTATCTGCCTGCCGTGCTCACCCAGCAGCTCGGCTACTTCAAGGACCAGGGGCTCGATGTCGAACTGCTCAACTCGCGCGCCGGGGTCGAGGCCGAAAATGAACTGCTGGCCGGTGCCGTCCAAGGCGTTGTCGGCTTCTACGATCACACCGTCGACCTGCAGTCGAAGGGCAAATACATCCAGTCGATCGTCCAGTTCAGCCAAGCGCCTGGTGAGGTCGAGCTGGTCTCCGCCAAGCACCCGGAGATCAAGTCGCCCGCCGATTTCAAGGGCGCCACGCTCGGCGTCACCGGTCTCGGCTCCTCGACCGATTTCCTGACCCAGTATCTTGCCGTGCGCAGCGGCCTGAAGCCCGGCGACTACACGCTGCTGCCGGTCGGCGCCGGCAACACCTTCATCGCCGCTGTCAAGCAGGACCAGATCCAGGCCGGCATGACCACCGAGCCGACCATCGCCAAACTGCTCAAGACCGGCGAGGCAAGCATCCTGGTCGACATGCGCACGCCCGAAAAGACCAAGGAAGCGCTGGGCGGCGACTATCCGGCGGCGTCCTTCTATGTCCAGTCCTCCTGGCTCGAAGGCCACAAGGATGAGGCACAGAAGCTCGCCAATGCCTTCGTCAAGACGATGAAATTCATCGCCACGCATTCGGCCGAAGAGATCGCCGACAAGATGCCGAAGGATTATTATGCCGGCAACCGGGACCTTTACGTGCAGGGGCTGGCCGGCGGCAAGGCGATGTTCACGCCGGATGGCCGCATGCCGGCCGATGGTCCGCCGACCGTGCTCAAGGTTCTCTCGACATTCTCGAAGAGCCTGCAAGGCAAGCAGATCGACCTGTCGAAGACCTACACGACCGAATTCGTCGACGCCGCCAAATAGCGGCGCCAGCCTACCACTCGTTGAATAACAAGGGCTTGCGCCGGCTGCTTGAATCAAGAAAGCAGCGGCGCGGCCTCCCGAACACCTGGAGATCCGTGGCACTGCCGCGGGCTCCCTTGCCCCATTGCGACAGGAGTGCGCCATGCAAGTGCAACCCATGGCGGCCGAGAAGCTGTCTCAGGCCGCGCCACAAGCCGACGCCGCGATCGCCATCGATGATGTGACCTTGCGTTTCGTCACGCCCGACGGGCACATGATGACGGCGATCCGCGATTTCACGATGACCGTGGCGCGCGGCGAGTTCGCCTGCGTCGTCGGGCCGACCGGCTGCGGCAAGTCGACGACGCTCAACCTGGTCACCGGCCTGTTGCGGCCGACGACCGGCAATGTCCGCGTCATGGGCACGCCGGTCACCGATATCAGCCGGGACATCGGCTTTGTCTTCCAGGCGGATGCGCTGTTTCCCTGGCGCAGTGTCATCGACAATGTCGCCGCCGGTCCACTTTATCGCGGCACGCCAAAGGCGCAGGCCTACGACCGCGCCCGCGACTGGATCGCCCGCGTCGGCCTCGGCCGCTTCGAGAAGCACTATCCGCACCAGCTTTCGGGCGGCATGCGCAAGCGCGTCGCGCTGGCGCAGACCTTCATCAACCAGCCCAAGATCCTTTTGATGGACGAGCCGTTCAGCGCGCTCGACATGCAGACGCGCACCGCCATGCAGGACGAATTGCTGGATCTGTGGTCGGAGCAGAAATCCTCGGTTGTCTTCGTCACCCACGACCTAGAGGAGGCGGTGGCGCTGGCCGACAAGGTCTATGTGCTCACCGCTGGGCCGGGCACGGTCAAGAGCGTCTACCGCATCGACCTGCCGCGCCCGCGCGTCATGGCCGACATCCGCTACGACCCGAACTTCGTCGAGATCGCCAAGGTGATCTGGAACGATCTGCGCGAGGAAGTGCAGCTCGGCCAGAGCCGGACCTTGCAGACCGGACATTGAAAGGAGAAACAGCATGACCGCAATCTCTCCGACCGCCAACCAGGCCGCCGTCCGCGATGCTTCCATCGCCGTTGCCGAAGCCCGGGCGAGGGCAAGGCTGCGCCGCCGCCACGCGCTTGTCATCTCCTTGCGCCTGGCGATCCTGGTCGTCTTCCTTGGCCTGTGGGAACTCGGCGCCGACTACAACATCATCGACCCGTTCTTCTTCGCCAGCCCTTCTGGCATCTGGCAGCAGATCTGGTCGTGGATCACCGAAGGCACCTCGCAAGGCCCACTCTGGCTGCAGATCTACGTGACGCTGGAGGAAACCTTCCTCGGCTTTGTCATCGGTGCCCTTGGCGGCATCGCCGCCGGCATCATCCTCGGCCGCAATCGGCTGTTGGCGGATGTCTTTTCGATCTACATCAAGATCGCCAATTCGGTGCCGCGCGTCGTGCTCGGCTCGGTGTTCATCATCGCGCTCGGCCTCGGCATGGCGTCCAAGGTGGCGCTTGCCGTGGTGATGGTGTTCTTCGTTGTTTTCGCCAACGCCTTCCAGGGTGTGCGCGAGGCCGACAGGGCAATGATCGCCAATGCCCAGATCCTTGGCGCCTCGCCGTTCCAGATCACCCGCACCGTCATCATTCCTTCGGCGATGAGCTGGATCCTCGCCAGCCTGCATGTCAGCTTCGGCTTCGCGCTGGTCGGCGCGGTGGTCGGCGAGTTCCTCGGCGCCAAGCAAGGCATGGGCCTGCTGATCTCGACCGCGCAGGGCGCCTTCAACGCCAATGGCGTGTTCGCCGCGATGATCATCCTGGCTGTCATGGCGCTGGTGGTGGAGTTCATCATCACCCGCTTCGAGAACTATGTCGTGAAGTGGCGGCCGGCGCCGTTCAACGAGCAGGGAACGTGATCGGTCAGACCAGGGGCAGCCTGACCGGTCAGGCCAGCGGCAGCCTGACCTCAACCAACAGACCGCCGGCCGCGCCATCCCCAAGGGTGACGCGGCCGCCGGCATTTTCGACGACCTCGCGTACAATGGCGAGTCCCAGCCCGCTGCCTTCCTCGGTCGAACCGGCAATACGGTAGAAGCGCTCGAAGACATGGTCTCGCTCGTCCGCCGGAATGCCAGGCCCGTCGTCGGCGACCGTCAGCACGGCTTCGCCGTCGATGGCCGCCAGCTTCACCGTGACACTGCCCTCAGCCCGGGAGTAGCGCAGCGCGTTGTCGACGAGGTTGACGATCATCTCGCGCAGCATGGTGCCGTCGCCGATGACCGGAACGGGGCCAGCCTCCTCGAGGCCGAGATCTATTTTGCGATCGATGGCCGTTGGCGCCAGGGTTTCCAGCACGTGCCGGGCGGCTTCCGCCAGGTCAATGCGGTCGGCGCGCGGCCGCCGGCTGCCTGGCTCGGCGCGTGACAGGGTCAAGAGCTGTTCGGCCAGCCGCGCCAGTTTACCGGAACTCGCCTGCAGCGCCACCAGCGCCTCCTGGCGGGCATCGGCGGCACTTTCGCGAAGCGCATAGCTTGCCTGTGTCGACAGCAGCGCCAGGGGCGTGCGCAGCTGGTGCGCCGCATTGGCGATGAAGCGGCGTTGCGCCGCCATCTGCGCCCGCACGCGCTCCATGTAGGCGTTGAGGGCGTCGATCAGCGGGCGGATCTCGCTTTGCGCACCGGGCACTTCGACGGGGTCAAGGTCGCTGCGGTTTGGCGAGCGTACCGCATCGCGCAGCCGGATCAACGGCGCCAGGCCGCGACGCAAGCCGAGCAGCACGAACACGCCGGCAATCGCCACCAGCGCCAGTTGCTGGGCAAAGGCGCTGAACCAAAGCTGTTTGACCATGGCGTCATGGCCGGCAAGGGTGACGCCCACGGTGACTGATATTGGCGAGTCGTTGCCGGCGCCGATCACCGCATGGCCAAGGGTCAGGAGCCGCAGCTGGTGATCGCGGTAGGCGGCCTCGACACTGGCATGCTGCGGCGCTTCGGGCAGGTCGGGATATCCGGTCAGCAGCCGCCCGCCGGCTGTCTCGACGCGATAGTAGACGCTGTCGCGGTCGCCGGTGTCGAACATCTCGATCGCCGCCGGGGGCACCGTGGCATCGAGCACGCCGTCGACCATGGCGACCTGCTCGGCAATCGCCCGCGCCGATCCGACGAGCATCCGGTCGGCGACCAGGTCCGCGGTCGCCAGTGCGTTGCGCTGGCTGGTCCACAGGTTGATGGTCGCGAGCCCGGCAAGCGGCAGCACCACCCATGCCAGCAATTGCAGGCGGAGGCTGTTGATCCTCATGGCGCCAGGATCGTCACGGCGCCAAATCGTCTTGGCGCAAGAGGTAGCCGAGACCACGCAGTGTGGCGATCTGGACCCGCGACCCTTCGAGCTTCTTGCGCACGCGGTGCACGTAGATCTCGATGGCGCTGGGATCGGCGTCGGTCTCGAAATCGTAGATCGCGGCCGACAATGCCGCCTTGCTCACCGTGCGTCCGGCCTTGACCATCAATTGCTCAAGCACGGCATGCTCGCGCGGTGTCAGCGCCAGCGCCTCGCCGGCAAGCGAAAACAGCCGCGTGTTGGTGTCGAAGACGAGATCACCGCAGGCAACGACCGGCGCGGTGCGGTCATTGGCACGGCGCAATTGCGCGCGGATTCGTGCTTCGAGCTCTTCGATCTGGAAGGGCTTGGCCAGATAGTCGTCGGCGCCCTCATTGAGGCCCTTGACCCGGCCGTCGAGACTGGCGTTTGCGGTCAGCACGATCACCGGCACCCGGTTGCCGCGCGTCCGCAACATTCGCAGCACCTCCAGCCCGCTCATGCGCGGCAGCGCAAGGTCGAGGATGACAAGCGCGTGGTCACCGGCGGCGAGCGCGTGTTCGACATCCTCGCCATCATGGACGATGTCGACGACATAGTTCGCCTGACGCAGGGTCTTGCCCAGCCAATCCGCCAGCTCGCGATTGTCTTCTACAAGCAGCAACCGCATTTCTATCGCTGTCCTGGGGTGCAGGTCACCCGGATTTCCGCCACTTCTTCAACTGGCGCCGCCAAGTCGCGCCCGATTGATGATCGTGCACAAGCGATAATCTCGATCCAACCGCAAGGCAAATGGAGGAGATCCAGAAGTTCAGATGGTGCGCAATCGCCTCAAACCGAACCGTTCAGTTCGATTTCTGTTGACGCACTGTGTAGCAGATGGTGAACGCCGGCCTGGCGAGCGGTCGCGCCTGGTGATGGGCGTTATCGATTAACCGTCTGATTTCAAACAGTTAAATTATGACCGCCGAGGCCCTGTGTCAAATTTCAAGGCCTGGATTCGAGCCGCGGGGGAACATCTTCGTGATTGGAATCCGCGGCAGGGCGAGCCCATCTCGGGGTGGTCCGAGCGACGCGAAATTCCTCCCAAGGGCACGCCACTAGACGGACATGACAAATACTGGAGTAATTAAAATGACCAAGATCGCTCTTACCGCCGCCGCCATCCTCGTTGCCACGGGCACTGCTTTTGCCGGCAGCGACAATTATGGCTCGGCCAACGCCAATCAGCCTGCCGTCGCTGTCGACCATTCGATCACCGCTTCGGTCTCCAAGTCGACGCAGACCGTCCAGGCTCCCGCTTCGCAGGGCGCTGACCGCAACCTCTTCGGCCGCTAATCGCGACTGCCGATATCGACCCAAACTTGAACTCAGGAG